>NZ_JAGPXQ010000032.1:0-69711 GCF_018070435.1 Micromonospora sp. C51
CCTTTCCGCTCGACTTGCATGTGTTAAGCACGCCGCCAGCGTTCGTCCTGAGCCAGGATCAAACTCTCCAACAAAAACCTGAAGGAAAATCCATCCCAGCAACAAAAAATGTTGCCAAAGGAATCCAGACCAACCAGCAAAACTGGCCAGCCCGGGAAAAAACTAACTTGGCACTGGCATATCAAGCACCCTGTTGAGTTCTCAAAGAACAACCACACACCAAACCCGGCCTCGTTTGAGGAACCGCGTCCGGGGCAACCGCTCCAAACTATCCGAACCGCGTTCCGAGGTCAACCTGAGCAATCAGGCTTCTCGTAACTCGCTCGGGGCCCACGCCATCGCCCACCTCGCGGTGTCAGCTACTGTCGTGGAGAACCGCAGACCGGCCGATCATCACTCAGGACAACCTGCCCGGCTCCTGCCGGCTCCAGAACCCTACCCGGTCGGCTTCGCGATCGCAACTCCATCTCGCAGAGTCGCTCCACACCGCCCGCCTCAGCTCCGCGTTGACTGGGTCTTCGCGTTGCTGGCGCCCGTTCTCGGCCGGTTTGCCCGGCCTCCCGCGTGCAGAGAGAAAGTTACGCGGACACCCCCGAGGAAGGCAAATCATTGTTCATCGATGCGATGTTCGAGTGCAGCGGACGCTGGTCGGGTGGCATCCCGGCGGTCGGCTCCGGCCATCGCCCCGGCTGACCGCTACCGGTTCGGGTACGGACGCGGTCTCCGCTGGTGTCTCCGCGCGGACGGCCACGAGGGTGTCCGACGTGCCAGAGTGTCAGGCATGGATGACGTGTCCCGGCCCGTAAGCCCGGTCCTCGCCGAGGACGCGCTGCTCGGCCTGCTGTTACCGATATGGCAACTGCTCATCGGGGCCTTCGTGCTCTTCGCGGTCCTGGTCTCGATCGGCCGTCTGGCCCGACGTGGCCCGTCCAGGATGAGTACCGCTCTTCTGATCACCGCGGCCGCCATAGCCGGCTTCGCGCTGGTCGGCGTACTCCTTCAGGGATAGCGGCGTCAGAGCCGGCGATTCGCCAGGCTCGGCAGCTCGGCACGGATGCGGTCCAGGCAGCTCAGGTCGATGTCGGTCACCGCGAGTCCCGGTCCATCGGGCACCTGGGACAGCACTGTCCCCCACGGATCAATCACCATGCTCCGCCCGTAACAGGTGCGGCCGGGTTCGTGGTCACCGGTCTGCCCGGCTGCCGCGACGAAGCACTGGTTCTCGATCGCGCGGGCTCGCAGCAGCACCTCCCAGTGGTCTCTCCCGGTGTGCATCATGAAAGCCGCCGGCACCACCAGCAGATGGGCGGCACCAACAGTGGCCAGTTGCCGGTAGAGCTCCGGGAAGCGCAGGTCGTAGCAGATGGACAGGCCCACCCGTAACCCTTCGACGTCGACCACGACCGGCTGCTCGCCGGGCGCCACTGTCGCCGACTCCCGGTAGGAAACGCGGCCGGGGATCTCCACGTCGTACAGGTGGATTTTGCGGTAGGAGGCGGCGAGCGTACCTGAACGGTCGAAGACCAACGTGGTGTTCCAGGTGCGGTCCGGGTCGGGGCCTGCCTCGTGGAAAGAGCCGGCGATCAGCCAGACCCCGCGCCGGCGCGCGGCGGCGGCGAAGAACGCGCCCACGCGACCGTCTGCGGACTCCGGCGCGGGCATCCCCGCGCCAGGGCCGAGATAGTCGACATACTCCGGCAGCAGCACCAGGTCCGCGCCGGCTCCGGCAGCGCGATCGATGAGGGTTTCCGCGGCGGCGAGGTTCGCCTCTCGGTCATCCCGGGAGTTCAGCTGGCAGACGGCGACGCGCATGGCTGCCAGCGTACGGGTGGACGGTGGCTGGCCGCAGTGTGCGGTCGCGAGGAGCTCGTCCGGCAACGCGGCGGGCACCGCCGCCCACACCTCGACGTCGCTGGCAACGCGAAGGCCGAGCCGCCGGTCGATTTCAGGCGGACTTCTCCTCGCGCTCGCGCCGGGCACGGCGACCCGTGAACTCACGCGGAACGATCGTCGGGTTCACGTTCTCCAGCACCGCCTCACGAGTGATCAGCACCCGGGCGGCATCAGGATTGCTGGGCACCTCGTACATCACGGAGAGCAGCACCTCCTCCATGATGGCGCGCAGCCCACGAGCGCCGGTGCCACGCAGCATGGCCTGGTCGGCGATCGCTTCGAGGGCGGGGCGCTCGAACTCCAACTCGACGCCGTCCAGCTCGAAGAGGCGCTGGTACTGCCGGACCAGGGCGTTGCGCGGCTCGGTGAGGATCCTCACCAGCGCGGTGCGGTCCAGGCTCCGGACACTCGTGATCACCGGCAGCCGACCGATGAACTCGGGAATCAGCCCGAACTTGAGCATGTCCTCCGGCATCACCTGGCTGAAGATGTCATCGGTGGAGCGGTCGGAGACGGCGCGCAGCCGGGCACCGAAGCCGGTGCCCCCATGCCCAGTACGCGCCTCGATGATCTGATCCAGACCGGCGAAGGCACCACCGCAGATGAACAGCACGTTGGTGGTGTCGATCTGGATGAACTCCTGGTGGGGGTGCTTGCGGCCGCCCTGCGGAGGCACGTTCGCGACGGTGCCCTCAAGCATCTTCAGCAGGGCCTGCTGCACGCCCTCACCGGAGACGTCACGGGTGATCGACGGGTTCTCCGACTTGCGGGCGATCTTGTCGACCTCGTCGATGTAGATGATGCCGGTCTCGGCCCGCTTGATGTCGTAGTCCGCGGCCTGGATCAGCTTGAGGAGGATGTTCTCCACATCCTCACCGACGTAGCCGGCCTCGGTGAGGGCGGTGGCATCGGCGATCGCGAAGGGCACGTTCAACATCCGGGCCAGGGTCTGCGCCAGGTGGGTCTTGCCACAACCGGTCGGGCCCAGCAGGAGGATGTTCGACTTGGCCAGCTCCACCCCGTCGTTGCCGGAGCCCGGCGCGCCGGCCGCCTCGGCCTGGATCCGCTTGTAGTGGTTGTAGACCGCGACGGCGAGGGCCTTCTTGGCCCCCTCCTGCCCCACGACGTAGTTGTCGAGGAACTGGCAGATCTCCATCGGCTTGGGAAGCTCTTCCCACTTCACCTCGCCGGACTCGGCCAGCTCCTCTTCGATGATCTCGTTGCAGAGATCGATGCACTCGTCGCAGATGTAGACCCCAGGGCCCGCGATGAGCTTCTTGACCTGCTTCTGCGACTTCCCGCAGAAGGAGCATTTCAGTAGGTCGCCGCCGTCACCGATCCGTGCCACCTACGTTCTCCCTGCACTCATCGGCCGGAGCCCCGGCCACGACCTGCGGACGCTGACGCTCCGCCCGTCTTCTATCGCCCGCCGGTCGCCCGGCGAAGCGGTACGGACCCGACGTTACCCGCTGCCGGAGGTTTCTCCGACCCCCAAAACGGGTGTGTCAGAGGTCGGTCGGCAACGAACCCGACCGACCTCTGACCCGGTAGGGGTCAGCTGGCCGCGTTCGCGGCCAACAGACCCTTCTTACGACTGGTGAGGATCGTGTCGACCAGCCCGTACTCGCGGGCTTCCTCGGCCGTCATGATCTTGTCACGGTCGATGTCCTTGCGAACCAGGTCGACCGGGCGGTTGCAGTGCCGGGAGAGCATCTCCTCCAGCTGGGTGCGCATCCGCAGGATCTCCTTGGCCTGGATCTCGATGTCCGAGCCCTGCCCGTAGCCGCCCTCGGTGGCCGGCTGGTGGATGATGATGCGGGAGTTCGGCAGGGCCATCCGCTTGCCTGGAGTGCCCGCCGAGAGCAGCACCGCAGCGGCCGAGGCGGCCTGGCCGAGGCAGACCGTCGAAATGTCCGGCCGGACGTACTGCATGGTGTCGTAGATCGCCGTCATGGCGGTGAACGAGCCGCCCGGCGAGTTGATGTACATGATGATGTCCCGGTCGGGGTCCGTCCCCTCCAGGGTGAGCAGCTGGGCCATCACGTCGTTGGCCGACGCGTCGTCCACCTGCACGCCAAGGAAGATGATGCGGTCCTCGAAGAGCTTGTTGTACGGGTTGGACTCCTTGACCCCGTACGACGTGCGCTCGACGAACGACGGCAGAACATAGCGGTTGTGCACGGCCGCGAACTGGGGCGGCAGGCTAAGGTCGGTCATCGTCTGCTCCTCGATCAGCTCAGGGTCCCGGCGCCCTCGGGAACCTGAGCGGCACCCGTGATCACCTTGTCGATGAAGCCGTAGTCGACGGCCTCCTGGGCGGTGAACCAGCGGTCCCGGTCCGAGTCCGCCTCGATCTGCGCCGGCTGCTGACCGGTGTGGTAGGCGACGCGCTCCTGGAACATCCGCTTGGTGTACAGCATCTGCTCGGCCTGGATCGCGATGTCGGCGGCCGTGCCGCCCATCCCGCCGGAGGGCTGGTGCATCATGATCCGGGCGTGCGGGAGGGCGTAACGCTTGCCCTTCGTGCCCGCGCAGAGCAGCAGCTGGCCCATGGACGCGGCCATGCCCATCGCCACGGTTGACACATCGTTGTCGATGAATTGCATCGTGTCGTAGATGGCCATGCCGGAGTAGACCGAGCCACCGGGCGAGTTGATCCAGAGGTTGATGTCGCGGTCCGGGTCTTCCGCGGCGAGCAGCAGCAGCTGCGCGCAGATGCGGTTGGCGACCTGGTCGGTCACCTCGCTGCCCAGGAAGACGATCCGCTCCTTGAGCAACCGGTTGTAGACCGAGTCGTCGAGGTTGCCAATGGTGTCACCGCCGCGGGCGTCGATCGCCCGTAGCGGCTTCGCTGGGATGTGCATGTCGGTCATGGCAGCCCTTCGCTCTCCGTACCGTCGTGTCCGACACTAACCGCTGGGCCGGTCGCCGGACTCCCGGTCCGGGCACTGTTCGCTCTCAGCGCAGCAGGCCGAAGGCGTACCCGGAAAGGGATTGGGCCACCACCCACCGCGACCGGCGGACGGTGGCCCCACCCGGCGATCAGTGCTCGTGCGAGTGCTCCTGCTCGCTCGCCTCACGCAGCGCGTCCATGGTCACCACGTTGCCGGCCGCGTCCTTGATCGTGATGCGCTCCATCACCGAGGCCAGGGCCTTGCCCCGCCGGACGTCGCCGTAGACCGCGCCGGCAGTGCCGGAGCGAACAAGCTGGTCGTAGTACTGCTGGGGGGCCATGCCGGCGCGCTGGGCGCGGTGGACGATCTCGTGACCGAACTCGTCGTCGGAAACCTGCACGTCCTCGGCGTCGGCGAGGGTGTCGAGCAGCAGCTGCACCTTTACGCCCTGGGTGGCGGCGTCGGTCAGCTCGGCGTCGATCTGCTCCTCGGTCTTCTCCTCGGCGGCGAGGTAGTCCTCCATCGAGGCGCCGATGCGCTCCAGCTGGTCGGCCATCGCCTCCTTGCGGCTCTCCACCTCGTCGCGAATGACGCCTTCCGGCGCCGGCACATCGGCGGCCGCGACGAGCTGCTCCAGGGCCTTGTCCCGGGCGGCGTAGATCTGCTCGACCCGCTTGCCCCGGGTGACTCGCTCGCGCAGGTCCGCCCGCAGCTCCTCGATGGTGTCGAACTCGCTGGCGAGCTGGGCGAACTCGTCGTTCAGCTCGGGCAGCTCCTTCTCCTTGACCGTACGCACGGTCACCAGCACCTCGGCGTCGCGGCCGGCGAAGTCGCCGCCCACCAGCTGGGTGGTGAAGGTGGTGTCCTCACCGGCGGAGAGACCCACGACCGCCTCGTCCAGGCCCGGCAGGAGCTGCTTGCTACCCACCTCGTGCGAGATGTTGCTGGCCGAGCCGCCCGGCACCTCCTCGCCGTCGACGGTCGCCCGCAGGTCGATCTGGACGTAGTCACCCTCGGCCGCGGCGCGCTCGACGGTCTTCAGGGTGGCGAAGCGCTCACGCAGCCCGTTCACCTGCTCGTCGATCTCACTGTCGTCGATCTGCAGCTCGTCGACGGTGACCTCGATCGAGGCCAGGTCGGGCACGGTGATCTCCGGCCGGACGTCCACCTCGGCGGTGAAGTTGAGCGAGTCACCGTCGTTGAACTCGGTGATGTCGACCTCGGGACGGCCCAGCGTCTTCAGGTCGTGCTCCCGGACCGCGGCGAGGATGTTCTGCGGGATCGCCTCCTGCACCGCCTCGTTGAGCACGGTGCCCCGGCCGACCCGCTGATCGATGATCGCCGGCGGCACCTTCCCCTTACGGAAGCCGGGGATCTGAATCTGCTGGCCGATCTCCCGGTACGCCTTCTTGAGGCTCGGCTCGAGCTCGACGAACGGCACCTCGATGGCGAGCCGCACGCGCGTCGGGCTCAGAGTCTCGACGGTGCTCTTCACAGGCGTACTCCTTGACGGATCTCGGTTGAATCTGGGCACACTTTCGGCCCATCGAGTGTAGGCGAACCGACACGGCGGACCAGCAGCACCCGGGGCCGGCTGCGGGCCTGCCCCGCGTGCCGGTCGTCCGGGTGCCGCCGTCCGGTGCTTGCGGCAGTCGGGGTGGCGGGATTTGAACCCACGGCCCCTCGCTCCCAAAGCGAGTGCGCTACCAAGCTGCGCCACACCCCGTGGCGACGAGCAGTCTATGCCGTCCCTCCGACAACCGGCTGCCGGGGCGTCCCCCAACGCGCCGAACGAGGACGAACCGGGCATCAATACTCCCCGGGTCGGCGGGTCGGCGGGTCGGCGGGTCGGCGGGTCGGCGGGTCGGCGGGTCGGCGGGTCGGCGGGTCGGCGGGTCGGCGGGTGCAGTTTGCGGGATGTTGCGGTCTCCCGGCGGCGCGAGACGACAACATCCCGCATGTTGCGAGGATCGACGCGGCGCGGGCGCAGCACGGGGATACGGCCGCGCGGCTGCCGCGGGTATTGGGTAGGCTGTCGGGCGCACCCGGTCCTCCGGGTGTACGCGGGCGTAGCTCAATGGCAGAGCTTCAGTCTTCCAAACTGACGGTGCGGGTTCGATTCCCGTCGCCCGCTCCACCGCACTCCGGCCCAGGTCAACGGCACGATCGCCGAACCTGGGCCGTTTCCGTTCTAGCTCTCTTTGATCTTGCGTGCCATTGGCGTGCCAGTAGCGCCGGCCGTGCCGTCGGAGGCGGTCTTACGTGCCGGCCGCGTGGCCTTCTTGCCCTTGGTCGGCTTCTGCTTGGCCTTGGCCGTCGCGCGCTTCGTCTGCTTGGTGATGCGACGGTCCATGGCGTCGGCGATCTCCCGGTCACGCTCGCTGTTGGCGTGCTGGTAGATCAGCGCCGCCCGCATGCTGGCGTGACCCATCCGGTGCATCAGGTCACGGGTGCTGGCCCCGGTCGCCGCCGCCAAGTTGTTGCCCGTGTGCCGCAGGTCGTGGAAGTGGAATCCCTCTGGCATGCCAGCCGCCCGCAGCGCCGCCGCCCAGCCGACCGCCCGCCGGAAGTTGCCGGAACGCAGCACCGCTCCCTTGTCCCCCGTGAAGACCAGCGCTTCCGGCCCCTCCCCCACGAACTCATCCAGGTGATCGGCCAACACGAGCCGTGCCGCCGCCGGCAGCGTCACCACCCGGTTGCCCGCCTCCGACTTCGGCGGCCCGAACTCCATCCGGCTACGCAACGCCGCCAGCTTGCGCGGCACCCGCACGGTGCCCGCCGTCAGGTCGACGTCCCCGCGCCGCAGCGCCGCCAGCTCTCCCCAGCGCAGCCCGGAGAACGCGGCCACGATCACCAGCGCGGAGAACCTGGCCGGCATCAGTTCGGCGAGCGCGAGCACCTGGGCGACGGTCGCCACCGGCCGCTCCGGCGTATGATAGCGGTCATAACCCGGGATACGGCAGGGGTTCTGCCGAATCAACTCGTCCTCCTTCATGGCGGTGTTGAGGATCGCCCGAAGAAGTGAGTACGCCTTGACCGCCTGCGGTTCGCTGGTGCCACCGTCGAGCAACGTACGCCGCCAGGTGCGGATGGTCTGCGGCTTGATCGCGCCCAGGGCCAGCCCGCCGAGGTGCGGACGGATGTGCAGCCGGAACAGGTCTTCATAGTTCTCGCGGCTACGCGGCTGGAGCTTCCGTTCGGCGATCCACTTCCGGCCGTACGCCTCAAGCTTGATTTCGCCCGCCTCCGGGGCCGACCACTCCCCCTTGATGATCTCCGACTCCACGACGGTCAACCACTTGCCTGCCTGCCGTTCGGTCTCGAAGGTGCGCGGCGCCTTCCGCTCCAATCCGTCCGGCCCGACGTACCGCGCCTGGAACCGCCCGGACGGCAGCCGTCGCACGTTGCCGAAACGCCGCCGGCCCTTGCTGCCCGCCATTAAGCCACCTCCCCCAGGTAGTCACGCAACTGCGCCCGGGTCATCGGCACCACCCGGTTTGTCTCGATGTACGCGGCCACGGCGGACGCCTCGAAGCGCACCAGCCGGCCGACCTTGACGAACGCGATCCGCCGCTCAGCCACCAGCCGGCGCACGAATCGCGGCGTTGCCTTCAGGCGAGCGGCGACCTCATCAGCGGTCAACAGCTCGTCATCCATGCGGTTGCTCCTCCCAGGGGTCAGGCCGCGAGCGCGGCGGGTTGATCGCTTGCCGAAACAGCGCCGGCTGTTCGCTGCCGTGCTGTGTCGAGGTCTGCCCGCCACCGAATGCGGGCCGAGATGGCGCGGAGGAGCCGGTGCTCCAGCGGCGGCACGTCAGGGTCTTCGGGTCGGGCGAGTTCGAACCGGTACCGGTTCGGCCCGTCTGCCTCGTCGGCCGCCGCCTGGTCGTGGTCCTCGGTGTCGGCCATGCCGCCCGCGAGGATCGCTCGCACCCATGCCCGGTTGTCGGCGCGGTGGTCGGCGAGGGTTTTGCCGGACCACTGTCGGGAGACGAGGACACGGCGGCCGGTGAAGCCGAGGGTGGAGCGTTGGTGGACCTTCCCGGTACACCGTCCCGGCGTCAAGCCGGCCTTGACGCCGTCCGGCTGGACGCCGTAGAGCAGCCAGTTCGCACACGTCGGCGAGCAGGGCAGCACGGACAGCTCCGCGTGCAGCCGGTCGAAGTGCGCCTTCTGTGCGTCAGAGCGTGGCCGTGCCTGGTCGGTCAGATCTTTGGTCACGTACTTGGTCACGTACCGGATGGACCGTTCCGCATCCTTCGTGCCTTGCTCTATGCCCCGAGCGTCGATGCGGCCGAGGCGGGCGACGTAGGCGGGCCGGCTGTCGGGCTCCTCCAAGGCGTCAAGTGCTTCACCCCACGTCGGTAGCGGCTCCCGCGTTTTCGGGTCGACGTATGCCTGTAGGTCGACGTCCCAGACCGGCGGCTTGTCCACCCGGTAGACCGGCTCAGTGAACGAGGGCCACCACACCTGGTGGTAGGTCGCGGCGGCGATCTGCTTGAGCAGCCGTCGGGGCAGGGTGCCGCGGATCGCGAAGTGCGCGTGCGGCGCAAGCCGCCGTTGCAGCTCGACCGCGCCCGCGTACTGGACGTTCCAGCCTGCCGCCCGGCGCACGTTCTGCCACCACCGGTCCAGCACCCGGGCGAAGTGGATCGCGTCCAGAGCGGCCCGCCGGTAGTCATAGCTGATGGGGTCGACGGGCGTGCCGAGCAGGTCATCGTGCGGTCCGTGTCGCTGGCCGCACTCGCACGGGGCAATGTAGGGGCCGCGTCGTAGGTGGGAGTGCACCGGCCCGTGGGAGCCGAGCGTCAGGGTGACGAGCATCGACGGCCGATGGGTCTTTCCGGTCCGTCCGGAGTAGGCCCGGCCGACGGTGCGCGGGTCGACGGGCAGCCGGGGCAGGTCGGGTGAGTCCTGCCGCCTACGGGTCGACCGTTTCCGGCGTGGCCGTTCGTCGCGGTCTTTCGGGGTGAGGTGCCCGCGCAGGCTCGTCTCACCAAGCGCTTCATCCAGTTCCGCGATGGCGGCGTCAATCTCGGCCAGGTGCGCGACCCGCTCGTCCGGGGTCATCGGCTGGTACTGGACGGCTTCCCGCTCGAATTCCAGGTGAGCCCGCACGCGCACCAGGGCGAGTGCGTCTTCCCCGGGTTTGTCGGGGCGGGTGGCGGGTTCGTCGGCGAGGTGCCAGCCTTCCCGGATCTGCTGTATCCGCAGCCGCCGGCCCCGCTCCGCGCACGGCTTGCACTTCGCCGCCAGAGTCGCCCCGCACGGCACCTCGACCACCTCGGTCACGCCGGTGGCGGTGTCGGTGCGGCGCAGGGCCAGGGGGCGGACGCAGACGCCGTGTTGTTCGGCGAGCTGCTTGAGCGCGTCCTTGGCGAGCGGCTTGCGCATCCGGTCGGCCCGCGACCCCGGCCGAGGCCGCTCGACCGCCTCTGTGGCCGGGGCCGCGGTGGGGATGAGTTCGAGTTGGCTCACCGGTCACCTCCCGGACCGGCAGGGGTGCCGTTGCGGGGCGTGAACGCCGCCGCCGGGACGGGTACCAGCCCTGCACGCCGCTCGATGGACGGCACGGGCCGCAGGAGCACGGGTCGGGGCTGCTCGTCGTCGGCATCCGGGACGACCATCGCCGCCTGGTCGTCATCGGACGGCACCGCCAGCGCGTCACGTCCGGCCGCCTGGTCGTCGTGAGATGGCACCGGCAGCGCGTCGCTTCCCGTTGGCCCGTGCGCGGGCCGTTCGTCGGCCGGCTTGTCGACAGGTGCCGGTACGGGTGCGGTGGAGAAGACGAGTTTGGACAGGCCGAGGAAGGCCAGCGCGGGCACGGCGGACAGCAGCCACCCGGACAGGCCCGGCTTCGCCACGGCGAGCTGCGCCGCCAACGAGAGCGCAACGGCGCAGACGAGCAGGAACATGGGGTAGCCGATGGGGCCGCCGGTGCGGCGGCGTTGCCGGATGGTCAGCAGCGCGGCCAGGGGTAGGAGTTCGGAGATGGCGGCGTTGGCCCAGCCGAACCAGTCCCCGGTACCGGCGGGCGAGTTGGCCATGGTCCAGTCATGCACGTGCGTGAACGACGCCGCTCCGGCGAGTCCGCCGACGACGAGGACGATGAGCACCAGGACCACGCCCTCCACCCGTTGCGCGTTGCTTTTCACGCCGTCACCTCCTGCTCGTCGGTGCTGTCGGTGGTGTCGAGTCGGCGGTAGGTGTGGCCGAGGGAGCGGATGTCGTCGTCGGTGAGGTAGGCGAAGCGGACCCGGACGGGTTCGCGGACGCCGTCGAGGACGACGAACCCCACCCCTGGCACCGTTTCCGGGATCCGGTCGCAGAGTGCGCCTCGGTCGCGGGCGGCGTCGCCGAGGACCATGTCCACCTGCTCCGGTTCGGTCAGCCGCAGACCGATGCGGGTTGGGAACAGGTCTCGGAACGGCAGCACGTCTTTGCGTGGGTCCTGGAGTGCGGCGATGACGTGCACGCCGACCGCGCGGCCCTGGGAGAGCAGGAGGCCGAGGGATTCTTTGATCCGGTCGCGGACTTTGCGATCGGTGATGTAGGCGGTCAGGGCGGCCAGCTCGTCGATGACCAGGACCAGCAATGGTTCCTCGACCGTCGGCGCATGCTGCCGGGTGACACCACGCAACCGCGCCGCCCGCAGGCGCATGCGCTTGACCGCTTCGTCGAGGACGCCGGCCATGGCGTCGGGGTCGTCGTAGGCGAACCGGGCGAACAACGGCACCCCGGCCGCCAACTCCATGCCGCCCTTCGGATCGAACGCCCACACCTCGACCAGCCCGGAGCGGATGCCGCCGGCCAGGGAGCGGATGAGCGACCACAACACCGAGCCCTTACCGGCACCGGTCGCCCCGGCGATGAGCACGTGTGAGCCGGTCACCCGCAGCCGATACGGCTTCCCGTCTTCCCGCACGCCGAGGGGTAGCCCGCCGAGGTCGGGCACGTCAGCGACCGGCAGCGGCGCGACGATGCGGGCGAGGGGGTCACGGCGCATGAAACGGACCACCACCCGATCGGGACGGTCGGTGGAGCGGGCTTGGCCGGTGTGCTGGCGGAACGCGTAGGCGAGACGTTCCGCCGCCTGGCCCCAGTCGTCGGGAATCTGGCCCGGCAGCATCCGGACGGTCAGCTCATCGCCCCACCGATCACAACGCACCCGCAGCAGTCGGGGCACGTAGCGGTCACCACCGAACACCGTCGCCAGGCCGCAGGTAGCCATGACCGACGCCCACCGAGGCCGATACACCACCAACGCCCGAACCCGGGCAACGAGCGGATACCAGCCGAACCGCAGCCACGACACCGGATGCCACCGCCACCACCCGACACTGCCGGCCGCAACCGTCGCGGCGACGGCGGCCAGGACCAGGCCACCGAACTCGGCGCGGATCCACAGCGCGAGCACGGTCGGGCCGGTGAGCCACCAGTAGCGAATAGCGAGGACGGTGAGGCGGAACAGGCCCCGGGCCAGCCACCAGAACACCAGCAGCCAGCCCGGCACCCGCCACGCGGGAAGACGCACATTCATCGGCGCCACGGGGATCTTGTCCCCCGGAATGATGTTGATCAGAGGCACACGCCACCCCCACGGCGGCCCCGGCCGAGCGTGGCAATGCAGGACCGGCACGACATGCGCCGCAGGTCGAACCGACGCGGCTTCACCCACCGGCAGCAACGCGGGCAGCGAATCGCGTAAACCACGCCCGACGGCGGCTGCAACCGCAGCACCGACCGGAACGCCGCATCCACCTCCCGGTAGGCGTGCCGCAGGTCGGTCAGGCTGCTACGGAACAGCAGGAGCAGTGCCCCGACCAGCAGCGGCACCGCAGCGATCAGGGCAGGGTGAACTACGGTGGGCATCACGCCCTCCTTCATCAGACGAGGGATGAGGTGAGCGCGGGGACGGGCCGGGACTCTTGGCGGGGAAACGACCCGCCCCGCGCGACAAGACAGCTCAGACGGCCACCGAGCCCGGCACCGACGCCGCCGGACGGATCGCCGACGCCCGCAGCGAATACGCCATCCGGGAACGGCAGTCACCCGAGGAGCGGCCCGGCTTGCACCGCTGCGAATCGACGTACGGGGTCAGGGTCAGGCCCTCGAACTCCACCGCCGGCGGATAACCCGGCACCGTGGACGGTGGCGGCACCGGCTGCTGCGCGGCCACCACCTTCACCTTCACCTCAGTGGAGCGGCCGAACTTCCCGGCCTCCGGGTCCAGGTCCATCACCCGCACCACCCACACCCGCTCCCCGGTCTCCTTGTCCCGCGCCTGGTTATCCGCCTCACCCCGCCGCTCAAAGTCGATCTGCGGCGAGACACCCAGGCACAACGCCCCAGCAGGGAAGACGTACTCAGACGGGACCGGCACCTTCAACGTCATCGGAACCACGTGCGCAGCCTCCTAGCCTCACCAGTCATCACCCTGACAACCGGTTGAGTTAACAAGCTACGTCAGCTTGTAAGCACAAGCAAGGTTGAATGCGAGCCGATTGCACAATGTGGAGGTAGGAGCGATGACCACAGTGGGAGAACGTGTGCGGGAGCGTGTGACAGCCGATCGGCTGACGCTGGTGTCCACCGTCGGCCGGTGGCTTCACCTGCATCAGCCGGTCCTGATCGAGCGCGGACAGTCCTACTGGGTCGACTACGAGACAAGCGAACTGTGCATCGACCGAGGCAACGGCCACGTCACGCGAGCAGCCGGCTGGATGTGCCGCTGAGCCACCAAGGAGAAGACGGCACCTCAGGACACGGCGTAGGTGTCTTCGATCTCGTGGCGGCTGCCGGGCATGACTAGGACCGAGGTCATGATGGGGTCGCCGGATGCCTGGTGCACGGTGATGACGACGCTCATCACCGACTCGTCGGCCGGCACGTTCAAGGCGTCGGCCTCGTCAGGGCTGACGCGGCGGGCGGTCATGCGTTCGGTGGCGTAGTCGGGCCGTAGGCCCTTCTGTCGCGCGATGAGGTCAAGCAGGCCACCCGGTATCGGGTCAGGCTTGGTGATGTCCGTGCCAACCGCGATGTCCACCGGCACGAACGTGGCGATCAAATCCACCGGTCCGACCTCCGTGACGGTCCGGCGGCGGCGTTCGTAGACCGGCGTGCCCTCAGGAACCTTCAACTCGGCCGCGATACGAGGGGAGGCGAGGACCGGGCCGACGTGCAGAATCTCCGTGTCGCCGGTCTCGTCCAGCTCGACCGCGTCGCGGGCGTACTCAGGTGAGGTGCGGCCGGCGGCGGGTCGGCCGCGTACGAAGCTGCCCTTACCCTGCTGCGACTCGATCCAGCCGTCCTGCTTGAGGATGCCCAGCGCCTTGAGCACCGTCGGGCGAGACACCCCGAATTCCGTGCAGAGTTGGTTCTCCGACGGTAGCGCCGCACCGGGCGCGTAGTCGCCGTCCTCGATGCGCTTGCGCAGCGTGTTCAACACGCGCAGGTATTTCGGCGTCGGAATCTCGTACGCCATCGCGGGCACCCCACCTATGAACGCTGCATGTATTACAGCAGCTTATGAGTTGTTTGCATGACAGAACAAGTCAGCTCAGCCGTTCGGCCGTTACACCCTCCACCGCAGCGTCCAACCACCCCGACCACGACGACGCCTGCACCCGTTCCGGACGGGTCGCGCCCGGCCACCGCCGAGGCAGGCAGCCATACCGGCCGAAGACCCGCAACGCTGCCCGTCGCTGCGGACACGGACCCTCCACCCCGCAGGCCGGACACTGCCCGTCCGCGCTCGACGGGGTGTGCCGGTCAAGCTGCGACTGCGCGGCCCGCAACTGATCCCGCACCGCCTCCGACAAGTACGTGGTCACCGGGCCGCGTCCTTCGGCGCGAGCAGCCGGGTCGGTACGAGGACCTGCGTGCGTTCGCCGTGTTGGTGGCGTGGGGTGACCTTGGTGCCCTCGACCCAAATCCACTGCTCCCGCTCGGGGCGGTTGAGCACCAGGCGAACTCCGGTGACCCGCAGCGTTACCGGCCCGTCGGTGGGGCGGTAGCGGTCGGCGGCGTCGATGTGCAGCACCGCGCCGAGCCGTACCCGTAGGTCAAACACCACGCCTCCTCGTCGTCTGCCGTGCAGTCCCGGGCGGACCCGTGGATTGAGGGTTGATCTGGAGGCCGGCGATCCGGGCGAAGACTTCCCGCCGCGCCAGCGCCTCCCGCGTGATCGGGTTGATGGCGTAGCCGGCGAGCCAGATCCAGCCGTCAAACGCCGGCCGGTCGCAGATCGAGGACACCCGCAGCCACAGCGCCCGGTCACCGCCGAACTGCACCGACGCCCGACCGTCCAATAGCACCAAGTCACCCGGATTCGGTGCGCCCGGCGGGAGGGGTTGCTGCCTGCGAGGCACCGAGGTGGGCGGGCTCAGTCGGGACCGTCGTTCGGGTCGCGGTCCCATGCCAGCACCCACCCCGGGCCAGCCTCAGCAGGACACCGAACGACCGGACCCTGCACAGTCCAGGCAGGATCGCCGGGCCAGCGGGCGAGTGGGCTCCGCTCCCCGGCCGATCGCCCGGACCTGGGAACGGGCGAGGGTGTACTTCCAGCCCGCACCGGAGCAGGATTGGCAGTTGGTCGATACGTTCAGCCCCGTCATGCACACAGGCTGTGGCACGAACCGCCCAGCGACCCGGAAAAACCTTCCGGGGTCGCCGCCGACCGAGGGGAGACAGTGAACCCATGCGCGGGACCACCACCACCCTGACCATCGGCGAACGCGTCGCCTGGTACCGCCGTCGACGCGGCCTATCGCAAGAAGTCCTCGCCGGACTCATCGGCCGCACAGCCGACTGGCTCGGCAAAGTCGAGAACAACCGGATCGACCTGGACCGCCTGTCCGTCATCAAGTCCCTCGCCGAAGCCCTGGACATCTCCCTCGGCGACCTGCTCGGCGAACCCTCCCTGCTCGACTGGACCACCGACAGCGGCACCCACACCGTGCCCGCGCTGCGCGCCGCCCTGATGAACTACCGCGCCCTCGCCCCGTTCGGCGGCGACACCGACGCGGAACCACCCAGCATCGCCGTGATCAGGAAGGAAGTCGGGGCACTCTGGGACGCCTACCAGGACTCCCGATTCGGGTACGTCACCAGCCGATTGCCCGACCTGCTGCACCGCGCCCAGGTCGCCGCCGACCACCACGACGGCGACGACCAGGACGACGCCCGTCGGCTCCTCGGCCTCGCGTATCAGCTCGCGGCCACGCAGCTCACGAAACTCGGAGAGAGCGACCTCGCCTGGATCGCCGCCGACCGCGGCCTGTCCGTCGTCCGCCCCACCGGCGACCCGCTCATCACCGGCTCCCTGTTTCGGTCCGTCGGCCACGCCCTACACGCCACCGGCCGCTACACCGACGCCGTACGCCTCACCGAAGACGCCGCCGGCTACCTGGAACCCCACCTCAGCCAGGCCACGCCCGAACTGCTGTCCGTCTACGGCACCCTGTTCCTGTCCGGCTCCATGGCCGCCGCACGCGCCAACGACGCCGGCACCACCCGCACCTTCCTCGCCGCAGCCGACCAAGCCGCCGGCAAACTCGGTGCCGACGCCAACCACCTATGGACCGCGTTCGGCCCGACCAACGTCGCCATCCACCGCGTCGCCACCGCCGCCGAACTGGGAGACCTGCAAGTCGCCATCGACCTCGGCCCCCGCGTCGACACCACCGGCCTACCCATGGAACGCCGAGTCCGGCACACCCTGGAGGTCGCCCGCGCGTACAGCTCCTGGAACCGGGTCGACGACGCCCAAACCGTGCTGCTCGACGCCGAACAGATGGCACCCGAACAGGTCCGCCACCACTTCCTCAGCCGCCAACTCGCCCTCACCTGGGTACGCCGACAACGCGGCAAACCCTCCACCGAACTCGTCAGCCTCGCTCGCCGGCTCAAGGTGCTCGACTGACCCCAGCCCGTTTACGCTGCCCTGGTGACGGCCAACGAGACGCCACCCATGGCAACCCCACGCGTCGCCGCAGGCGCCCTCTTCTTCGACGCCGCGGGTCGAGTCCTGCTCGTGAAGCCCAGCTACAAAGACCACTGGGACATCCCCGGCGGCTACGTCGAACCCGGCGAATCACCCCGCGCCGCCTGCATACGCGAAGTCGAAGAAGAACTCGGCTTCACGCCCACGCTCGGCCCGATGCTGGTCGTTGACTGGGCACCCGCCGAGAAGGAGGGCGACAAACTCCTCTTCATCTTCGACGGCGGCAATCTAACTGCTGAGCGGGAACGCGCAATCCGCTTCGAAGACGGGGAACTCACCGAGTGGCACTACGTCGCTGACGCGGCTTTTGAGCAGCACGGACCGCCTCGGCTCGCCCGCAGAATCCGCACCGCGATGGCGGCCCGTAGGGCCGGAGGCTCCGCTTACGCAGAGCACGGCGACGCGATCTAGACAAAGTATCGGTACACGATCAAGGCGGCCCTGAACGGGCCGCACGCGCCGCCGCCTGGGCGCGCGTCCGTCGCTCCGCTGGCGCTCCGCTCCGACCACGCAACACGCCCGGCGGCTGGCGCGGAAGCGGGAAGCCCAAGGGGCCGCCGCAGAACGACAGGGGTGACCGGTGAGGTGATGGGCCGGCAGCCGGCCGGCCGCGCGGCCACGAGCCCGCGCGGCGCAGGGAAGCGCACGCCGGCCGCGTCGGCGAACTGGCGGCGATAGCGGGGTTGCGGTTACTGCGCCTCCGGCGAGTGCGCTCCGGCTCCGGGATGGCCGCGGCTGCGTCGGCAGGTCACGGTCCGTGGGTGGTTACGTGGGCCATCCCGTCTGCCCTCGACCCGGGCAAGCCGAGCAGACCGCCGCCCGACCCGCCAGGGTCCGAACTTGCGTCAAGGCCCGCTTGACGTGGCGGGCCGGGCGGCAGCCCGCTCCCCAAGGGGCGGGTCGACGGCAGACGGGATGGCAGGGTCGACCGGGCAGAGCTCCGGTGCGAAGATACTCATCGCTCGTGTTGGCTCTGTTGCTCGACGATGCCGGAGGAAGCGTTCTGGCAGACGCCTACGGGAAGCGACAGAACGGAAGCAAAGAGGATAAGCGGAGCGCCTCCTCTGTTGCCTGTGACGTCGGCGGGACTGTAAGAGGAGGCGCACCAGCTGTGGGGGGCGGACCATGAAGTACGAACTCTTTGACTATCAGGAAGCGGCAAAGGCCACCCTCCTTCGATCGTTGCTAACCATGGCAAAGGCATACGAGGAGGATGTTGAGGAGCGGGGAGCTGTCGTCCTCGCTGCTCCAACAGGTGCAGGCAAAACCGTAATTGCGACTGCCGTAATCGAGTCGGCCCTAGACGGCGACGAGACCACGCCTGGAATCGAAAATTCGACGTTCCTCTGGGTCACTGACGACCCATCCCTAAACAAGCAAACTCTAAACAAGATGATGGCTGCATCATCCGGGCTGAATCTAAACCGCCTTATCGCGATCGAGAATGACTTCCAACAAGAAACGTTGGACGCGGGACGCGTCTACTTTCTGAACATCCAAAAGCTCGGCTCATCGGCTCATCTATCGAAGTCCGGAGTGGACGGGCGAAAGTACTCTCTTTGGGACACCATCGCCAACACCATCAGAGATCGGCCGTACGGGTTTGTTGTTGTTGTCGATGAGGCGCACCGCGGGCTGAGTACGGCCAAGGACACAAGGGACACGATCGTCTCCCGGATCATCGGGGGCAATGCTGGCGACCAGCCCGAAGTACCCGTCGTCTGGGGCATCTCTGCGGTACCACGACGATTTAGGGAGGCGATGGCGCAGCGTGGACGCACAGTCAAGTCCCACACGGTCGCCATTGAAGATGTCCGCGCGTCCGGTCTCCTAAAGGATCAGATTATCCTAGGCCACACGAAGGGCATCCATGCCGCCGAGTCCACTTTGCTTCGACACGCAGTAGAGAAGATCCGCGAATACGAAGCCCGATGGGCGGCGTATTGCCGTGAGAACGGCGACCCGCGGGTGGATCCGATTCTCGTGGTTCAGGTTGAGGACAAGCCCTCCCCTAAGAGCCTTGGAGAGCTCGTCGGTACTGTCCTAGAGGAGTGGCCAGGGATCAGCCCTAGGAACATTGTCCATACGTTCGCTTCGCATGCAGCGGAACCGGCAGGTGCTCATAAAGTCGAGTACTGCCCCCCGGAGGATATCCAAGATCGCCAGGATGTGCGCGTCGTACTTTGCAAGACAGCAATAACCACCGGTTGGGACTGCCCCCGTGCAGAGGTGCTGGTATCCATGCGCGTCGCGAACGATGCAGACCTTATCACGCAGATCATGGGTCGCATGGTACGCACGCCCTTAGCTCGACGAATCCTTACGGACGAAACTCTCAACACCGTTCACTGCATCCTTCCTAAATTTGACGAACGCGCCGTGGAGCTTATCGCTAAGCAATTCGAGCGAGGCGACGACGGCGGCCTCGCCGGCGGTACCAAGGTTGTGCTGAAGCCGATGCAATTGACCCGCAACCCCTTGCTACACCCGAGCGCTGATGACGCGGCTAGGGAGCCGGAGCCCGCCGACCAGGTCGAGGAAGAGTCGAATCCTCCGAAGGACAACGGGACCTTCTGGTTGGAACAGCAGGCTGATCAGCCAGGACCGGACAACGATCCTTCACTCTCCGGTGACAAGGTGGGGAACCTGGTACCAAATCAGAGGCCGAGGAACCCCGCTAACGAGGAAGGTGCGAGCCTTTTCGACGGATCGCTCCCGACTCAGCACGTTACGGCTCAAGGCGAGCAGAGTGTGTTCGGCCTGCTCGAATCGCTGCCCTCGTACACGATCCCGCGACGTATCCGGAGGTCAGGAGTCTCACGGCTTTCTGCGCTAGCGGCGCTGCTCGCCGAGAAGCACGACGGAAAGGCGATCGAGGCAACCGCGATCAGCCAAGCGCGGAACGAGCTCCTAGCTGTGATCGATACGCGCAGGATGAACCTCGAAACCAAGGGAGAGCTTGCTGAGCGGCTCGACACCGTCGCTAAGACGCGGTTGTATGAACGGGCCGTAACATACGGATCGCCGACCGAGGACCCTCAGCAACGCCAAACAACAATTGAACTCGATGTTCGTGGCATTCAGATACTAATGGACAAGGCGAAGAGGCTGCTGCCAGAAGGGCTAGCGACGGCGTTTGTGGACCGGCTTGCCGCCACAGACGACGACGTGACCGACGCGATGATAACTACAATCGCGGTAGCACAAGATCCCGAATTACCCTCGCAAATCGAAGACCGTGCATCATACATCTGCGCTCAGTGGCTGCAGAAGTACAGCTCCGCAATAACGCGGCTAAGCGCCGCCGACCAGGAGAAGTTCGACCGAATCCGTCGCGAGTCTGATCGGCCACTATTGACCACGCTGAGTCTATCTACCAGTCGGACAGAGGACGCAGAGGGTTCGGAGTGGGAGCGGCACGTACTGTCGGACGCAGCTGGCAAGTTCAAGGCAAGGTTCTTTGATTGGGAAGAGCACGTCCTACGCGAGGAACTCCGCCATGACGCCGTGGCTTGGTACCGGAATCCGCCTGGAGGCCGGCACTCCCTCCAAATTCCCTACGTAGGCATCGACGGGATCAGGGGCATGACCCCTGACTTCATTTTCATCCATAAAGTACAGGGCTCACTTCGCGCATCGCTGATCGATCCGCACGGCACGTACCTCGCCGATGCTGTACCTAAGCTGAAGGGGCTGACCGATTACGCAGACATGCACGGCACCGAGTTCCACCGCATCCAGTCGATAGCAAAGGTCGACGGCAAGTACCGTATGCTCAACCATCAGGACCCGGCCACCCGCGAAGCGGTGCGCGAGTACGAAGGCATCGATGCGGGAGAAGTGTTCCGCATGTATGGCACCGACTACTGATAGGCACCCCGTATGGCGCACATCGACAATCTAATCGACGCTGTATCAGATCCAGCCCTGCGGTCTGCCCTTCAGAAGGAATATCGAAAGATCGCTCGGTCGCGTCAGTTTGGCCTGGTGTTTGATCGGCACAAGCCGGAGTCACTCCTCCTGCCGAAGTTCACGGTGCGGCGTGGCGACAAAGTTCGAGTTATGAAAGAGGGAACGAAGGATCGGACGGATGTCGACGCCACTGGCGTGTGGGTAGTTGTCAGAGCTGCCGAAGGCATGGTCAAACTTCGGTCCAAGGCGGACCCTTCAAAGGTCTTAGAGGTCTCCCGCGACCAAGTCGTGGTCACACGGGAGTTCGACGATCCAATCTATCCGGGCCTGCAGTCGATCGGTCGGATCAAACGCGGGGATGACGACAAGGCGTTTCACGCCGTCATCAACGCCGAGAACTACCACGCACTCGCTGCCCTTCTTTACCCGTACGAAGGCAAAGTAGATGCCATCTACATTGACCCTCCCTACAACACGGGCGCACGCGACTGGAAGTACAACAACGACTATGTAGATCGCAATGACAATTACCGCCACAGTAAATGGCTCTCGTTTATGGAGAGAAGGCTGCGCCTTGCAAAGCGGCTTCTGACATCGGACGGCGTTCTCGTCGTGACCGTCGATGAGAACGAGGTGCACCACCTGGGCCTGCTACTTGAAACGATGTTTCCCACTGCTCGGCGGCAGATGGTCACCATCTGCATTAATCCAAGCGGGGCCTCCGGTGACGGGCTCTCCCGAGTCGAAGAGTACGCCTTCTTCTGTTTCTTTGGCAGTTCAATGCCCCAGCCCATCGACTGGAACCTTATGGAGGATCGGGCGGCAGGAGATGCGAAGGCCGGCAAACGTGGGATCCGTTGGGAATGGCTGCTCCGTGGAGGGGGCGCATGGTATCGCGCTAGCCGGCCGAACCTCTGCTATCCCATCGTACTGGATCAAGCCGGCGAACGCATCGTCGGAGTCGGGGACCCGTGGGAGGGCGACGACGAGAGCACTCGCCCAAGAACCATTGATGGCCACCCTGCGGCTTGGCCGGTCAGAAACGACGGACGGCTCGGCATCTGGCGAGTGGACGGTCGGAAGCTTCTCGAACTGACTGAGAAGGGTTATACCTGGGTTTCGGACCACGATCCAGAAAGGGGAACGTGGACTCTTCGATACCTACTTGCGGGCACGATCGCGGCCATTGAGCGTGGGGAGCTAGTCATTGCTGGGCGGGGCCAGCGCGGACAAGTGGAGGTTGTAGCACCGAACCGGAACGTGTCGGTACCTAAGACCGTGTGGAAGTCTGCGCGGCACACCGCTGGCGGGGCTGGTGGTACGCAGCTCGTCTCAGCTCTGCTCGGGCGACGCGGTGGTTTTACGTTCCCGAAGTCGGTGTACGCCGTCCAAGATGCCTTAGAAATCGCTGTAGGACACAAGCCGAACGCCCTAGTGCTCGACTTCTTCGCCGGGACTGGAACCACGCTTCATGCTACCTGTCTGTTGAACCGAAAGGACGGTGGCCAGCGGCGGACCGTCCTTGTGACGAACAACGAAGTGAACGGTGAGACGGCGAGCCGACTACGCGCGGCCGGGCACTGCCCAGGAGATGAGGATTGGGAGGCGGCCGGAGTGTTTCGCAGTGCGACCATGCCGCGCTGCACTGGGGCGATTATGGGCCGCCAGGCAGACGGATCCCCCGTAGATGGAAAGTACCTTGATGGAAGACCAGTAAGTGAGGGATTCGATGAGAACGTCGAGTTCTTCGAGCTTACTTACGAAGACCCCGCGCTTGTGTCACTTGGACGAAAGTTCAGTTCGATTGCACCGCTTCTATGGTTGAAGGCTGGCGCAGCCGGGGAGCGGATCGACCGGGTATCGCCTACGGGCTGGTCCGCCCCGAAGAGCGGAACCTACGGAGTACTCTTCGATACCAATGAGTGGTCGGACTTCGTCCAGGCCGTCAATGCGCGCCACGACACGGGTAACCCTCTACGGCATGCGTTCATTGTGACCGACTCGACTGCCGAGTATCAGCAAATTGTTGCGAAGCTCGACCCGTCACTCCCAACTACCCGTCTCTATTCGGACTATCTGCGGACGTTCGAGGTCAACTCCTCCGGCGCGGACGGGTAGGTAGCAGTGCAGCCCGCCTACCGTCCGCTCGCAAGGGCGAGGCCGTAGGCGGCGACTAGACGTGCGTGAGCACCTCCGACGCGACTTGCTGGCACTGTCTGACAACGGCGACCAGGCTCCCCCGGTGGGGGTCGCGGCTGGTACTGGAACACGGGCGGCGAACGATGGGGCAGCAAGATCGTCGGGCACAAGCTGGGCACAATTGACGCCGACAAGGGCTGTCAAGCGCTGTAAGGCAACGAGAGACGCCGCCCAGGTCAGAGCATCGATCCGCCCGATCTGAGCTCATCCACAGGCCGCCGGAGGGGTTCAGGGTTCAAGCCTCAGCTTGCCGAAACGCTCTCTTTTGGATCAAGGGCCGCGCAAGCGCGGCCCCCCGCCGCACTCGGCCTGCTGGCGGCCTCCGGCCGGCATCGGCCGGCGCGGCGGGCTTGCGATCGGAGGCCCCTAGGAACGAAGTGACTCCGGAGGATCGAACTGCGGAGGGGATGCAGGGCCACTGGAGGATGAGGCAGCCCGGGTGGGGGCGGTGCTCCGTGCAAACTCGCTTGGCCTCACCGGCTGCCCAACAAGGCGTTCCAACTCGCCTGCGGAAGGAGTGAGGTGCCGCCGCACGAGGTTGACGAACTCTAGACGCTGCTGGTTAAGGTCGTCGCGTAGCCGGCACCACCCAGCCTCGTCCACGTGATCGCCGATACCGGCGCTGAAGTGCCAGAAGGCTGTGTCTAGCCGCAGGGCCGCATCTACGACCTTTGTCGGTGCCACCAGTTGCAGGCGGGCGAGTGCAGCGTTCCAACCAGCCCAATCGACGCGCTCAGCCTCGTCGGAGCGCCACCGTATAAGAGCCATATAGGTGGCGGCCTGTTCCTGGACCAGAATGGCGCACGCCTCCGCCAGCGCGCTCCGCGACCACGAGTGCTTCTGGCTTCGGTCGGTGACCCAAGCACCGGCCGCGACACCTAACAGCGTGACGACAACAGCAGTGGCCGTCGATATTGCTACTTCCCAGCTCATCGTCTCTCCAGCCTCGCCGACCTCGGGCATCGCCGATGGTGCCAACTGCCGACAAAGCACCGTAGCCAGGCCGTGACGATCGCGGAGGCGTTGGCCACCGCAGAACCTGGGGCGATCGGCTGCCGCGCCGCTGCGCGGCTTGCCACCGAGGTACCAGGTCTAGGCGCGGGGAGAGCCGGCGGCACGGCAAGCCGCCCCCGGCCCGTGGGGCCGGGGGCGGTGAGCCGCACGCCGCCGGACAACCACACGCCCACCATGCCGCCGTGCCAGCCACGTGCCAGTAACCCGTGTCCCAGACGGGCAACAGCGGTCATGATCGGGCAGCACGGCACCACCGCTGACCAGGCGATCCGGGCAGATCATGACATCCGGAAACGATCTTCCAAACTGACGGTGCGGGTTCGATTCCCGTCGCCCGCTCCACGAACTCCGGCCCAGGTCAGCTGCGGCACAATCGCCGAACCTGGGCCGTTTGCGTGAGGCGGCGGTCCATGGCGTCGGCGATCTCCCGGTCACGCTCGCTGTTGGCGTGCTGGTAAATCAGCACCGCCCGCATGCTGGCGTGCCCATCCGATACATCGGGTCCCGCGTGCTGGCCCCGGCCGCCGCCGCCAGGTTGTTGCCGGTGTGCCGCAGGTCGTAGAAGTGGAACCGCTCCGGCATGCCAGCCGTCCGCAGCTCCCACGCCCACCCGACCGCCCGCCGAAAGTTGCCGGAACGCAGCACCACTCCCTTGTCCCCGGTGAACACCAGCGCCGCCGGCCCCTCTCCTACGAACTCATCAAGGCACCGCGCAAGCGTGGTGCAGCCCCGCCCCACTCGGTCGGGCTGGCGGCCTGCGGCGGGGCTGCACGGCTTACCCACGTGGCTGTGATGCTCGCCGACGATCCGCGTCCTCAAGGGCGTGGCGCACAGCCATCCGGATCACGAAGTACAAGACGGCCTGCCCAGCCAGCCACAAGGCCAGCGCGAAGAACATCTGTGGGAGTGGGAAAACGTCCAACTGCATGGGCGGGACGATAGTTCGGAGCGACCGCCCCTGCTGTCCCCGAGCCGTCCCTGACCTCGGCCGCTTGCATCGCTTCGTCCTCCAGGCTGTCGATGTCTTGGCCAGGACGATCGCGGCAGTGGTCGTCCACCGTCGAGGTTGGGGTGACCGGCTGCCGCGCCGCTGCGCGGCTTGCCACCGGGTGTGTGGGTCCGGCCGGCTGCCGACTGGCAGGATCAGTCACCGTAATCCGGTCGCGGCGGGCCGGGACGGGGCAGCTATGAGACGTCGAACAGGCGTACGCCGTCGTACTCGGCAAAGTCGGCGCAGTCCTTGCCGTTGCGGGTCGCCGGCGGCAGCCTGTCGATCAGGCAGCAGGCCGCGATCCAGGAGTCGTTTGTCGGGCGGGGACGCCCCCGATGCTGCGCCCGCGCCTGGAGCCGACCCCAGGTCGTCGCCACCGCCTCGTCGAAGGGCAGCAGCACGACCCCGGATCGCCACTGCGCGAGGTCGGCCAGTTTGCCAGGCCCTCAGCTCCGCAGCCCCGTCCACTTGGTCAACTCTCCGAGCGTGACGAACGTGATGCACAGGGTCTTACCGATCAACCTGGCAACAAGCCGGTCATGCAGCCGACCGCGCAGGATCGCCGACGCGACGTCGGTGTCCAGGACGACCAGGCTCACGCGGCGCTGGCCCGCCGAGAGGCGTACAGGTCGGCGAGGAAGTCGTCCAGCTCTTCGTCGGACTCGAACAGGTCCGGCCGGGCCAGGTCATCGACGGAGGCGACCGGCCGCACACCCCGCCCGGCGGGCCAACTCCTCTGCCGGCACATGCTCAGCGGTCGGCCACTCGGGCATCCGCTCGGCGTTGCTCGACATCACGACCCACCTCCTCCCTCACACACCGCCACTCACTGTCGCACGGTCTGCGCCGGCACCACCGTCACTCGGATGCGCGAAAGCCGGCGGCACGGCAAGCCGCCCCCGGCCCGAAGGCCGGAGGCGGTAAGCCCACACACCGCCGGACAACCACGCCCGCCGTGCCAGCCACGTGCCAGTAACCGGCGCCCCAGGCGGTCAACAGCGGTCATGATGGGGCAGCACCACACCAGCGCTGACCAGGCGCTGGGATCGCCAGATCCTTCCGGCGGCGGCCGGGGGCTGCGTCGATCATCGGAGCGATGGACCGTCAGAGTGGGTCGAGGCGGCGCTTGAGCAGGCAGAACTCATTGCCTTCTGGATCGGCGAGGACATGCCAGGAGGCATCCGCAGGCTGACCCATGTCGACGAGTTTGGCCCCAGCGGCCAAGAGGCGTTCGAGCTCGGCGTCCTGATCGCGGTCCGTGGGGTTGACGTCGATGTGCAGCCGGGCATGCCCATTCTTCGGCTCGTCGTTGCGGATGAGGAAGATCGTCGGCTGCGGGCCGCCGAACCCTTCGCGCGGGCCTATCTCGATGTAGACCTCCTCTCCACGATCGAGTTCGACGAAGTCCAGGACCTCGCACCAGAACCGCGCCAGCACCTCAGGGTCGCGGCACTTGAGCACGAGCTCACCGATTCGGCATGCCATTGACGAGACCTACTTTCAAACACGGGAACTGCCGGGGCGGCCGCACGCGGATCTCATGGGCTCCCCGCAGTGAGTGCAAGCTCGCGATCGTACCGGGCGAGGCGAGTGGGCTCGGAATTTCAGGCTGCCTGGCCAGGTCGTCTGGCCGGAAGCCGAGCAACACGGCCATTCCTGGATCCTGCCGTGGGAAGGGACGTGCACAGCCTCCAGGGCTCGCCTCTCTGCCGGCGAGCCGCGTCGCCGAAGTCAGTCTCCCGAGCGCGACGCAGCGGCGCCGCGTTCCTGTGGGACTCGTTCACCACTCTCTCCAGGCAGAACCATGACCGGAGATCCATCATGGCTTCTCGGCCCCGCGGAATGTCGTCGCCCCGGTGCTTGTGGTGCTGCCACGATTGGCGCCGTGACTGGTGACTGCCACACTTGGCGTAGCGCGCTGCTGGCCGGAGTGGTCGCGGAGATCGAGACGGAGATTCGTCGGTCGTGGGAGCGGTTCGCCGTCGGCCTTGAGGTCGACCCTGATTCTTCCGAGGCGATCGAGTTGGCCCGGCTGGTGGTCGATGACCCGGCGGCGTACGACTGGCGCACCGTCGACGGCGCGATCGATCGGCTGAGCTGTCCGGCGTGTGGGTCACGGCTGACCCAGGGACCGGCCACGTGCGAGACGTGCGAGTTCCATCATCGGATGCGGTTCGGTGCCCGTGAGGTCGATCGACGGCATGTTCCGCCGGGCAATGAGCATGCCGTGCGGGTGGCGAGTGCGGTGGCGCGTACCCGTCATCGCTATTCGCCCAGGGCCCGGGTGGGTTATGAGTTGGCGCTGCCGGACCTTGTTGCCGGTGCGCTGCCCACCACCCGGCAGGCTCAGGCCGGCAAGGCCCTGATCAACAAGCTGACCGATGATGAGTGTGACCGCGTCGTGAGCTTCGCCGAGGTCGAGGAGTTGGCGCGCGGTCGCTGATCTCCAGCGTCCACGACCCTGAAGCGGCCATGTCTCGTGAACCCGAGCCGGGCTTGCAGCCGGAGCATCTGCGGCCCGGCCACGCGCAGGGTGATTCGGTGCTCCTGACGGTCGACGGGCGGGACTTCCGTGTGAGGCAAGCGGCAGCGGCAGCGGCAGCGGCAGCGGCAGCGGCAGCACGATCATCGGTGGCAGAGTCGGTGCTGCAACCAGGTGACGATCAGTTCGTCGAAGCCGGGGGCGCGGGCGGTGCGGACCCGGATGTTGTGGTCGGCACCGGGGAACACCACGATCTCATGGTCGTCGTGGCCGGCGTCGCGGAGGACGGTGGCGACGGCCCGGGCGCTCTCCGGCACCGGTACGAGCAGGTCCTCGGCACCGTAGATGGCCAGCATCGGGCAGGTCAGTGACCTGAGGGCGACGGCCGGATCGTGATCGGCGATGCCGACGAGGAAGGCGATCGATCGGGGTGTCGTGCCGGCCAGTAGCGCGTACCACGGTGCGGTGTGCCAGCGCGCCTGGGCGGCGTGGACGCGAACCGGATCGTCGCCGGACCGTACCCGGTGGATCTGCTCGCGGAGCAGCGCCACCGCCTGCTCGACGTCAGCCTCGGTGTAGCCCTCGGCGGGAAGCTGATGGCGCAGCCGGTACTCCTCCTGGGCCAGCACGCCCACCCCGGGGCCGGACACGCAGACCAGCGCCGCGACCGCGTCGCTCCGGGACGCCGCGAGTGGGGCCACCCAGCCGCCCTGGCTGTGGCCGATCAGTGCGACCGCGTCGGCTCGTACGTCCGGATGCTGACGCAGGGCGTGGACCGCCGCCAGGGTCTCCCCGGCCCGGTCGGTGAGCCGCTGGCGGGTCCAGTCTCCGCGTGAGGCACCCGAACCCGGCTTGTCGTAGGCGAGGCTGGCGAAGCCGGCGGCGGCCAGCCGGGTGGGCCACTCCCCCAGGTCGCGCCCGCCGGGCCCCGAGCCCTCGACGAAGACCACCGCCGGGTACGGGCCCGGCCCGGGTGGTTGAACCAGGTCGCCGACCAGTTCGTCACCGTCGTGTCGGAAGGACAGTTCCGTCGACACCGGCTCGAACAGCACGGTGTCACGATATCCGCGCCGTGCCGGGGCTCAACGGGCCGCGTGTTCGGCGCGGGCGGGGGCGCCGACCTCGTGCAGGTGGCGCAGGGCCTGGCGGTAGGAGTCGACGAGGCCGGTCTGTTCGTATGCCACGCCGATCTCGGCGCAGTACGCCTGCACGATCGGTTGCGCCTTGCGCAGGTTCGGCGTCGGCATGCCGGGGAACAGGTGGTGTTCGATCTGGTAGTTCAGGCCGCCGAGCGCCACGTCGGTGAGCCAGTTGCCACGGACGTTGCGGGAGGTCAACACCTGCTTGCGCAGGAAGTCCTCGTCGCCGGTCGGGTGCGGCATGCCCTTGTGGTTCGGGGCGAACGTCAGGCCCAGGTAGACGCCGAACAGGGCCTGGTGCAGCAGCAGGAAGGCGACGGCCTGGAGTGGCGTGAGGACCACGAGGAGCGCCGTGAGGTAGCCGACGGCGTGCAGCACCAGCAGGGCGCTCTCCACACCGCGACGCCGCACCGTGCCGTCGCGCAGGGCCTTGACGCTTGACACCTTGAGGCTGGCGGCGAGCAGCGTCAGGAGCGGAAAGAAGAGGACGGCCTGGTGCCGGGTGATGAGGCCCTTCAGCCCGCGCCGACCGGCGGCTGCCTCGGCGGCCCAGATGAGCACCTCGGGAGCCACGTCCGGATCGAGGTCGTCGTGGTTGGGGTTGTTGTGGTGGCGGGTGTGCTTGTCCATCCACCAGCCGTAACTCATCCCGACGCCGAGGTTCCCGGCGAGCAGTCCGGCGAGTTCACTTGGTGGTCTGGTACGGAACACCTGACGGTGCGCCAGGTCGTGCGCCACCAGCGCCACCTGGGCGAACGTGACGGCGAGGAAGACGGCCGTGATCATCTGCCACCAGGAGGAACCGAGGACGAAGAACGCCGTCCAACCGCCGACGTACATGAGCGCGACGGTGCCCAGGCGGACGAGGTAGTACGCGGGCCGCCGCCGCATCAGTCCCGCTCCGGTGATCCGGCGGGAGAGTACGGCGAAATCGCTGCCGGTCGTCGTGGTCGTCATGGATCCAGCGAACCGCCCACGATCCGCGCCGTCAGGAGCGCTACCCCCCGCTGTCGAGGGGGTGCTGGCACCACCGACAATCGGCGGCCACCGTGGGCAGAATGTGACCTGTGGAAGTGGCCGGAGCTGGTGAACGGATTGTCCCGTGGGTCCGCCGGGGCGTGCGTTCCGTGCTGGCCGGGGTGGCCGCGATCGGTCTGGCGCTCACGAACTTCCCGCTGCTCGTCCTGTCGATCGTCGCGTTGGCGCTGGTTCCGGTGCCCTTCCTCGGCATGGCGCTGGTGCCTTGGACGACGAAGCTGGTCAGGAAACGCACCGATCTTGAGCGGCGGATCGCCGCCCAGTCCGGTGTCCTGGTGGCCCGTCCGTACCATCCGCCGCCGGAGCGGGCCGTGCCCGGGGGTTGGCGCCGCTTCCGGTGGGTCGTCACCGACCCGGCCACCTGGCGGGATCTCGCCTGGCTGGTGCCGGGTGCCCTGGTCGGGGTCGTCCTCGGCGTGATCGCGCTGGCCATACCGTTGTACGGGCTGGTGGGGCTGACGCTGACGCCGGTGTGGATCTGGCTCGGCACCGACTGGTACGGCTACGGCACGGTCTGGTCCGTCGACTCGTTGGGGGAGGCCCTGCTCTGCGTTCCGCAGGGTGCGGCCATCCTGGCCCTCGGCCTGTGGTTGGCACCGTGGCTGCGTCGCGTCGACGCTTTGTTCGACCGGCTTCTCCTCGCGCCGACCAGTGCCGCCGAACTCCGCCTGCGCGTCACCCAGCTGACCGTGACCCGGGCCGGCACGGTGGACGCTCAGGCCGCCGAGTTGCGCCGCATCGAACGCGACCTGCACGACGGCATCCAGGCGCGGCTCGTCTCGCTGGGCATGATGATCGGGCTCGCCGACGAACTGATCGACCGTAATCCGGCCGCGGCTCACGAGATGCTCGCTGAGGCGCGCGAGTCGAGCGGTACGGCGCTGGTCGAGCTGCGGCATCTCGTCCGCGGCATCCATCCGCCCGTACTGGCGGAACGCGGTCTGGAGGGCGCGGTGCGGGCATTGGCGCTCAGCCTGCCCGTGCCGATCGCGGTCGACGCCGATCTTCCCGGCCGGCTCGACACGCCGGTCGAGTCGGCGGCGTACTTCGCCGTGGCCGAGACCCTGACCAACGTGGTCCGGCACAGTCGCGCGCACCACGCGTGGGTGTCGCTGCGCCACGTCGAGGGACGGTTGACGATGGTGGTGACCGACGACGGTGCCGGCGGCGCCGACTCCGCCGCCGGCACCGGTCTGCGTGGTATCGAGCGTCGCCTCGCCGCCTTCGATGGCACGATGGCGCTGTCGAGCCCGCTCGGTGGGCCCACCGTCGTCACCATGGAGCTGCCGTGCGCGTTGTCATCGCCGAGGACCACGCACTCCTTCGCGACGGACTGACCCGAATCCTGCAGGCCTTCGACTTCGACGTGGTCGCGTCCATCGACAACGGCCCGGCCCTGCTACCCGCCCTGGTCACCCACAAGCCCGAGGTGGCGGTGGTCGACGTCCGTCTTCCACCGACGTTCACCGACGAGGGCTTGCAGGCCGCGATCGCGGCCCGGAACCGGATACCCGGACTGCCGATCCTGGTGCTCTCCCAGCACGTCGAGCCCTTGTACGCCCGGGAGTTGCTCAGCACTCCGCAGGGTGGCGTCGGTTACCTGCTCAAGGATCGGGTCGCCAACGTCGGCGAGTTCATCGACGCGGTGCGCCGCGTCGCTGCCGGCGGCAGTGCCATGGATCCCGAGGTGATCACGCAGCTCCTCGCCCGTCGGGAGCCGCTGGCCGCCCTGACCGTCCGGGAACGGGAGGTGCTCGGCGAGATGGCCGCGGGCCGCTCCAATGCCGGGATCGCCGTCAAGCTCCGGATCACCGAGAAGGCGGTGAGCAAACACATCAACAACATCCTCACCAAGCTGGACATGCCGCCCTCCGATGACCACAACCGTCGGGTGCTGGCCGTGCTGGCGTACCTGAACGCCTGAGGCGCAACGCGTACCGGCTCCGATCAGTCGGCGGTGGAGTGTGGTGCCGCGGCAGCCGACTCCGGCGGCAGTTGGCGCAGCGCCCGGAAGGCACGTACGGCCAGGGGGACGCCCACCGCCAGGACGGCGGCGGCCTGCACCGAGGCGATCGTCAGCAGTGCCGTGCGCTGCGTCTGGCCGACGACGTCGGGCAGGGTCGCGGTGCGCAGGACGAGTGCGGTCGCGGCGAGCATGACCAGCGCCAGCGACCAGGGCAGTGTGCGAGCCGGTGGACGGAATGCACACACGCCCAGGTGGACCACCATGGCAACGACGACCAGCGCACAGCACAGGCCCGGCCAGTCCAGCAGCCGTAGCGCCGGCGTGGTCGCCTGGGCGACGAACAGCGGTACGGGAACCGCGAGGATGCCCGCCGGTAGGGCCAGGAGCCAGCGTCGGCGCGCCACCGGCGCACCGTCACGGTGGACGGCCGACATCGCAACCAGCAGGAGAAGCTCGATGAGCAGCATCGCCCACGCCGCCACGGTCAGCGGTGCAGGGCCGCTGCTCTGCTCGACGGCGACTGCGATGGCCTTCGGCACGATGGCGATCACGGCGACGGCCTGGGCCGCTCGCCGGTGCCCGAGGACAAGGGCGAGGAAGGCCGGCAGCCAGGCGTACCCGGCGACGTTCAAGGTGGCCTGCCAACTGCTGCTGGGCGGAACGAGAGCCCATTCGGACGTGGGCGCGGGCAGCCAGCTCAGCGCGCCGGTGAGCCACAGCGTGACGGCGAGGCCGACGGTGGCCATGGCCGCCTGGGTCAGCACTCCGGCCAGCACCGCCAGGCGGACCGCCTGCCCCCAGGCGTACGGGCGCGGTGGCGCGTCAGGCCCACCGATCCGTAATCCGACGGCGAGGGACACGATGCTGGTCACCTCCGCCAGGCTCGGGCGGCCGTGGTCGGCGAGGTACTCGTCGGTCTCGGCGTCGCCGGTCTGCATGGTTTCCAGGAAGGCGGCGACCATGTCGTCCTCCCACTGCCGCCGGTATCCGGTGGGCAGCAGCCGCAGCACCCGGCGGTAGCGCTCCTCCAGCCGGCTCATGCGGACGTCCCTTCGATCGGGCTCTGTCGGCGCAGCCGGGTCGAGGCGAGCCGGGCGTTGGCGGCCAGCCGTCGGGCCTCCGCGTCGAGGGCGTGACGTCCCCGTTCGGTCAGTCGGTAGTACCGGCGCAGCCGGCCCTGCCAGGCCTCCTCACGGTCCAGCTCGATCAGGCCGCCACCGACGAGCCGGTCCAGGGCTCCGTACAGTGACCCGATCTTCAGCCGCACCCGGCCCTGCGACAACTCCGCCGCGTCGGCGACGATGCCGTAGCCGTGACGCGGGCCGTCGAGCAGCGCGGTGAGGACGAAGAAGGTCGGCTCGGTCATCGCCCCGGAACTCATCAGCCCAATATAGTGTCCGGCAATATATCTTTGCCAGCATCACTCCGTGGAGGCTGGCGGGTGGGCATGCTCCGGGTACTGCCGGGGTACGGACCGGAGTGAGCTCGGTGAGGGCCACACACCGGAGGACGTGGTGACCGAGCTGCTCGGCCGCGACCCGGGTCGGGAGGTACGGCAGGGGCCGGACGGCACGGCCGGGAAACCGCACCGGCGGGGATGAATCGCGCTGGTCTGGGTAAGCAGGCCGCCGTCCTGGTGGAGTGACGACCTCGGTCGCGGTGCCGCGGCCACCTCCCGGGCGGGCCGGCCGACGGGCCGGCCCGCCCGGCGGCCGGGACCCTCGCGCGGGCATCCCGCAGCGGCAGCCTAGTTGGTCAGCCAGTTCCAGGCGTCCATGATCCACTGCGTCTGTTGCAGGAACGCGACACCGAGGCCGGTCAGGAACACCGCCGTGACCAGATGCGCTCCCCGGGCGGTGCGCCGGACCCGGCCCAGCTGCCGTTCCAGCACCACTCGGCCGAGCAGCCGGGCCAGCGTGAACAACCCGGCCGCGACGAGCAGGCTCAGCACGAAGATCACCACCGGTCCGACGAGGTCGCCGCCGCCGGAGATCGCCCAGATGCCCCAGCAGACGAAGGCGAACAGCGCGCCCGCGAAGCTCCACTCGCCGCCGCGCTTCAACCGGGCCACGTGCCAGCTCAACGGCTGACGCGGCGCCGGTTCGCCGGGCCAGCCGGTACCGGTCTGCTCATGCTCCACCGCCGGGAACGGTTCGGTACGCGGCGCCCGGGCACCGACCTGGGCCACACCACGACGGTACGGGTCGCGCTGCGGCGGCACCCCGCCATCGGGCTGTGGCGGCACCTCGACGGTCCGCTCCGCCCACGGCTGCGTCTGCTCGGCCATGTCGTTCCCTCCCCCTTTCACCGGCGGCGCCCCCGGACGCTGCTGGAGACTTCGAGGGTAGCCAGCCCGCAAATCGGTCGCCCCACCCGCACCGATCGGCTAGACACGAGCGGTGACCACCTCCACCCTGGCGATCGATACCGCCAACGCCGACGACTTCGACGAAATGAACGGGTTCCTCGGTTCCCTGTTTCATCAGACGCTCGATACCGAGGCCCGGGATGCCGAACGGCCGATCTTCGAGCCGGAACGCGCTTTGCTGATACGCGACGGATCCGACCTGGTGGCCACCGCCACCGCGTTCAGCCGGAAGCTCGGCGTGCCCGGTGGGGACCTGGCCGCCGCCCACGTGAGCATGGTCGGGGTCGCGCCCACCCACCGTCGGCGGGGTCTGCTCACCGCGATGATGCACCGCCAGCTGCGTCAGATTTACGACAGCCGCCGGGAGCCGGTCGCGGTGCTCTGGGCCAGCGAGGGCCGGATCTATCCGCGCTTCGGCTACGGCCTGGCCTCGCAGCGGTTCCACGTCTCCGGCGAGACCACCGAACTGCGGCTACCGGCACCCATGCCGGACGAGGGCCGGCTGCGCCTGGACCGGCCGGCCGACCGACAGGCCGACCTGGCCCGGGTGTACGACCGCGCCCGCGCCGATCGTCCGGGCTGGTCGACGCGGGACGACAGGTGGTGGCGGTACGTGCTGGTCGACCCGGAGGCACATCGTGGTGGCGCCACCGAGCGGCGGGTGGTGCTGCACGAGGGACCCGACGGTGTCGACGGCTACGGGCTGTTCCGCACCAAGGCCGAGTGGGACGACGCCGGCCCGAACAGCCTCACCACGGTCGACGAGGTGGTGGCGAGCACCCCGGCCGGGTACCTGGCGATCTGGCGGATGTTGCTCTCGCTCGACCTGACCCGACGGCTGGCCTGGATGCGGGCGGCCGTGGACGAGCCGCTGCTGCGGCTGGTGAACGAACCGCGCCGGCTCAACCTCCGGCTGATCGACGCGCTGTGGGTACGGGTGGTGGACGTGCCGGCCGCGCTCGCCGCCCGACGCTACGCCACCGACGTCGATGTGGTCATCGAGGTGACCGACCACCTGCTGCCGGAGAACACCGGCCGGTGGCGGCTGCGCGGCGGGCCGGCCGAGGCGACCTGCACACCGGCGAGCGGGCCGGCCGATCTGGCCTGCGACGTACGCTGCCTCGGCGAGCTGTTCCTCGGCGGCGTGACCCCGACGGCGCTGGCGGAGACCGGCCGGCTGCGCGAGTTGCGCTCCGGCGCGCTCACCGCCACCGGCCCCGCCTTCACCTGGCACCGCGCCCCCTCCGCCATGGAGATCTTCTGACCCGTCCCCGCCCCGCCGATCATGCAGAAATGGTCGTTGACATGAGGTCTTACGCACCCTTTGTCACTGCCACAACTGCATAATCGGCGAAGCGGGCGGGTGGATGGCGGTGGGGGTACGGTCGGGGGGTGGCGGATGGCGGGGAACGGCGGCGGCGACGGCATCGGCACCACGGTGCCCCGGGGGGCGGGGTCGACAGTGGTGCGGCGGCCACCACGGCCGGGGTGCACGACGGCGGTGAGGCCCCGCGCGGGCGACGCAACGGCGCCCCCGAGGAAGGCGAACGGGGGCTACGTGGGCTGGTCGGGTCCGGGTCGTCGCAGGTCAGTGTGACCGCCGCGATGCGGGCGCGGGACGCCGCCCGACCCACCGACGAGGATCTCGCCGCGGCGGCGGAGCGGGTTGTCATCGTCCGCCGTAACTGGACCCCTCGCGACGAGCTGCCCCGCCGCTGACCCATCCCGATCCGGGGTCGAGTGGTCTGCCCCCACCCCGGATCAGGCGTGATCGTCCCAGAGTCGCGGATCAGGGCAGGTCGGGCAGCTGCCGGGTGCGCTCGTACTCGGCGACCTGGGCGATCCGACGAGCGTGCCGGTCACTGCCCGAGAACGAGGTGGTCAGGAACGCCTCGACGATGGCGGTGGCCTCGTCGAGAGTGTGCTGACGGGCACCGACGGCGACCACGTTGGCATCGTTGTGCTGTCGGCCCAGTTGGGCGGTCTCGACGTTCCACGCCAGCGCCGCCCGTACCCCCGCCACCTTGTTCGAGGCGATCTGCTCGCCGTTGCCAGAGCCACCGATGACCACACCCAGGCTGCCCGGGTCGGCCACCACGCGGGTGCCGGCGTGCAGGCAGAAGGCCGGGTAGTCGTCCTCCGGGTCGTAGGCGTGCGGGCCGATGTCGACCACCTCGTACCCCTGCTTGGCGAGGTGGTTGGCCAGGTGCACCTTCAACTCGAAACCGGCGTGATCGGATCCCAGGTAGACGCGCATAACGCGCAGTCTGTCAGGCCCGTCCCACCGGGCACCGCCGGGGCGGCGCCCGGTGGGACGGGCACCGGATCAGGGCAGTTCGGCGACCACCAGGCCGCCGCGCGCCTTCGGGGTGAACCAGGTGCTCTTGCGGGGCATCTTCTCCCGGGCCAGATTCACCGCGACGAAATCGTCGACGGTCACCGGCGCGATGAGAATGGCCAACTCGGCCCGACCGGCCCGGACCTCGCCGGTGAGCCAGCTGGACGGATAGTCACCGCCCACGTAGGTGATCCGCTTGTCACCCGGATCCAGGCCGAGGGCGTCGCGCAACAACAACCGCTCGACCAGGGCGTGGTCGAGATTCTCCAGGCGACCCGCGCCGGTGTGCGGCAGCGTCACCGCGTACGCCTGATCGGGAAGCTGGAGCACGACGCTGCCGCCGGTCGCCGGAACCTCGGCCGGGCCATCCAGCTCGGTGATCCGCGCCCCGGCGGCACCCAGCCGCTCCAGCAGCTCCTCGGGAGTCGTGGTCAGCTCGCTCACCAGGCGGTTGTACGGCTGAATGGCCACCGAGGCCGGAGTGGTGACGACCGCCAGGAACCGGGACATCCCGCCGGTCTGCGCGGCCAGGCTGCGGTGGTTGCCGTCGGCGACGACCAACTCGCCCCCACCGGCCAGGGCGGTCAGCTCGTCCTGCTGCGGGCCGGGACCGACCAGCCAGATGGCGTGGGTACGTCCGGCCTGGTCGGTGTCGGTGGCGGCGGGCGCCCCGGCCGTGTCGGTGGCCGCCGCGAGCGCGACATGCAGCTCGTCGCCGCGCCCGGTCTGCAGCAGCAGTACGGGTGAGAGCAGGTGCCCCAGCGCCTCGGCCAGCGCGACCCGTTCGCGCACCTTCGCGATGAAGACGTCCTCGTTGCGGATGACCAGGCCGGGTTCGTCGGCCCGGGTGGAGATCTGATCGGTGTCGACCATGGCGAACAGCCCGTAGGCCGGCTCCTCGCCCGGCGCGCTGATCCGGTACAGCACCACCACCTGTTCGGCCGGTGTGTAGCTGCCGTCGGCCTTCGCCTCCGCGAGGCGGCTCACCGCGTCCGGCAGGGCGTCGGCGAACGACCGGCCGAGGCTCTCCGGGGCCTTGTGCGGCATCTCGATGCCGAGGGCGCTGTGCGGATTCGCCTCGATGATCGCGGTGATCTCCGCGTCGTCGGCGAACTCGTCGTAGTTCTGGGCACCGGTACCACCAGTGGTGATCCAGGCGCGGGTGATCGGGTGCACGACCGTCATGACCGCTGACGCTACCGGCGACGCGTCGGGTGCCGCCGCCGGACCCGCCCCGAGCCCACCAGATGAAAGCCGGGTCACCAGCTCAACGCTCCGCCTCGGCCGCCCGTCGATGCCGGCCGGCGAGCGCTGGTACCACGATGGGGCGGCGCGGCAGCGCCGGCCGGGGCCCCTGGTTGCGGATCTCGCGGCCGGGAGGGGTCAACCGCGAGGTGGCGGGGACTGAGGCGATGCCCACTGCGCCGTTGCGCCCGAACCGGCCCGCCGCGTTCGGGCTGCGATCCTGCCGGGGAGCGGACCAGGCGCCCGCCCGACCGTTCCCCGGCATCGGTGCCGGCCGTGGCACTCCCCCGCCGACGCCCTCCTCCCGACTCCAGCGGTCGTCGACCGGGGCACGATGCTTGGCCACCAGGCACCTCCACGAGCGGTGGGCTGCGGACATCGGGACAAACGAGTCCGTAACCGCACCGGTGACGCCGGGCCCGACGGCAGCGGCGCTGCCGGGCGTCGGAGCCGCCGGGTCACCAGGCGTCGCCAACGTGCCTTGCTCGCACCTCAGTCGAAGATGGGGTCGAGGTCGCGGCTGCGCTTGAGTTCGAAGAAGCCGGGGGTGCCGGCGACCAACAGGACGCCGTCCCACAGACGACCCGCGGCCTCGCCCTTGGGCGCCGGAGTGACCACCGGCCCGAAGAAGGCGACCTGCCGGCCGTCGGGGCCGGGAGCGTGGATGACCGGCGTGCCGACGTCGGTGCCGACCGGCCTCATACCAGCCTCGTGACTGGCTCGCAGCGGTGTGTCGAGGTCACTGTCCCCGGCTGCCTCGGACAGCGCCGGGTCCAGTCCGGCCTCGGTCAGGGCGGCGACGTACAACTCCGGACCGAGCGGCTCCTTGCCGAGATGGATCCGCGTACCCAGGGCCGTGTAGAGCGCCCGCACGGCGTCGGCGCCGTGCCGCTGCTGCACCGCGACGCAGATCCGTACCGGCCCCCACCCGTTCCGCATCAGCTCCCGGTAGTCGTCGGACAGCTCCCTACCCTCGTTGAGCACCGACAGGCTCATCACCTGGAAGCGGACGTCGACCGGACGAACCCGCTCCACCTCCAGCAACCATCTGGACGTGAGCCACGCCCAGGGACAGATCGGGTCGAACCACATGTCTACGGTGACGCGCTCGTTCACGACGAGTTCCTTTCGTAATGATTTCGCCGGCTCACCGGCGTACCTCCGATCTTTGCTCCGCCCCCTGCCACCTGCCCGAGGATCGAGCCGTGACCTCGCCCACCACCGCCTACCCGTACATGGAAGACTCAGGCCCGGACCGGCCGTCACGAGCGGTCGACGGAACGTGCGACCGTGACGACGGCGAGAGTGGGATGGAGACGAACAGTGCCGGGAGTGCGCAACCTGACACAGGTCGAGGCGACCGAGCGGGCCCGCCTGCTCGACGTGACCGGGTACGACATCAGTCTGGACCTGTCCAGTGCTGTTCACGCCGCTGACGGTCGTACCTTCCGGTCGACCACCGAGGTGCGGTTCCGCTGCGCCGAACCGGGGGCGAGCACGTTCATCGAGGTGGCGGCCGACTCGGTACGCTCGGCGACGCTCAACGGCGCCCCGGTGGACCTGGCCGACTTCTCGGCCGAGAAGGGGCTCACGCTGACCGGGCTGGCCAGCGAGAACACGTTGGTCGTCGACGCGGACTTCGCGTTCTCCAACTCCGGTCAGGGGCTGCACCGCACCGTCGACCCGGTCGACGGTGAGACCTACCTCTACAGCCAGTTCGAGACGGCCGACGCGCAGCGGGTCTTCGCCTGCTTCGACCAGCCCGACCTGAAGAGCGTCTACACCTGGCACGCCACCGTCCCGGATCACTGGAAGGTGATCTCCAACATGCCGGTGGAGCGGGAGGAGGCAGCCGGCGAGGGCCGCAAGACCGTCCACTTCGCCACCTCCGCCCGGATGAGCACCTACATCACCGCGCTGTGTGGCGGGCCGTACCACGAGGTCCGGTACACCCACGACGGCATCGACCTGGGCTACTTCTGCCGGGCGAGCATGGCGCAGTATCTGGACTCCGACGAGCTGAACCTGGTCACCACGCAGGGCTTCGACTTCTTCCATCAGCAGTTCGGGGTGCGGTACCCGCTGCCCAAGTACGACCAGCTGTGGGTGCCGGACTTCAACGCCGGCGCGATGGAGAACTTCGGCTGTGTGACCCACGCCGAGTCGCACTACCTGTTCCGCTCGCAGGTCACCGACTTCGAGTACGAGCAGCGGGCCAACACCGTCCTGCACGAGCTGGCGCACATGTGGTTCGGCAACCTGGTCACCATGCGCTGGTGGAACGACCTGTGGCTGAACGAGTCGTTCGCCGAGTGGGCCAGCCACTGGTGCAACACGCACGCCACCCGGTTCACCGAGGCGTGGACGACCTTCCTGTCCATCCGGAAGAACTGGGGCTACCGGCAGGACCAGCTCTCCTCCACCCACCCGGTCTACTGCGAGATGCCCGACCTGGAGGCCGTCGAGGTCAACTTCGACGGCATCACGTACGCCAAGGGCGCCAGCGTACTCAAGCAGTTGGTCGCCTACGTGGGCGAGGAGCCGTTCCTGGCCGGCCTGCGCGCCTACTTCGCCCGGCACGCCTGGGGCAACGCCACCTTCGACGACCTGCTGTCCGAGTTGGAGACCGCCTCCGGTCGCAAGTTGACCACCTTCGCCTCACAGTGGCTGGAAACCGCCCAGGTCAACACGCTGCGCCCGGAGCTGACCATCGACGTGGACGGCACCTACCAGCGGGTGGCGGTCCGTCAGGAGGCACCGGAGGGTTACCCCACCCTGCGTACCCACCGGATCGGGGTGGGGCTCTACGACCTCACCGACGGCCGGTTGGTCCGCCGCGAGCGGTACGAGGTCGACGTCGACGGCGAGCTGACCGAGCTCAGCGAACTCACCGGCGTGCCCGCGGCCGACGTGCTGCTGCTCAACGACGACGACCTCAGCTACACCAAGCTGCGACTGGACGAGCGGTCCATGGCGACGGTGGTCCAGCACATCGCCGGCCTCGAGTCGTCGCTGTCGCGGGCGCTGTGCTGGACCGCCGCCTGGGACATGACCCGCGACGCCGAGTTGGCCACCCGCGACTACGTCGCCCTGGTGTTGGCCGGGCTACCGGCGGAGACGGACATCAACCTGGTCACCGCGACGCTGCGCCAGGTCAGCAGCGCGCTCACCTTCTACGCCGACCCGGCCTGGGCACCGACCGGCTGGGCCGACCTGGCCCGGACCGCGAGGACCGCGCTCGCCGCGGCCGAGCCGGGCAGCGGCTTCCAGCTGGCCTGGGCCCGGGCGTACGTCTCCGCGGCCCGCTCCGGCGAGGACCTGGCCGTGCTGCGCGGCTGGTTGGAGGGCACCCAGGTGACCCCGGGGTTGACCATCGACACCGAGCTGCGGTGGAGCGTGTTGCAGGCGCTGGTGGCCAACGGCGTGGCCGGGGCGGCGGAGATCGAGACGGAGCTGGCCCGGGACAAGACCTCCAGCGGTGAGCGGGAGGCCGCGTACGCGCACGCGCTGGTGCCGACCGAGGCGAACAAGGCCGCCGTCTGGGCTCAGTTGACCGGCCCTGAGGCGCTGCCGAACTGGCGGCACCGGGCCCTGTTGCAGGGCTTCAGCCACCCCACGCAGGTGGAACTGATCACGCCGTACCGGGACCGCTACTTCGCTGCGGTCGGGCAGGTCTGGGCGACCCGGGACAGCGAGCCGGCGCAGGAGTTCGCCATGCTCCTGTACCCGGCATACCTGGTGCAGGACGACACCGTCGAGGCCACCGACGCCTGGCTGGCACAGGAGGGTCACCCCGGGCCGTTGCGGCGGCTGGTCGCCGAGGGCCGCGACGGCGTGGTCCGCGCGCTCGCCGCGCAGGCCCGGGACGCCCGGACGGCCTGACAAGGCGGGAGCCTGGAGCCGGCGTGGGTGTGCGCCCGCGCCGGCTTCGCCGGTTATGGTGATGGAAGGAGGCGGACGTGATGGCACAGCCGATTCACGAGCGGCGCCCACCCGAGCGAAGCTGGCGGGAGCAGGATCTCTCCGACCTGCCAGAGGATGGAAGCCGCTACGAGATCATCGACGGGAGCCTCCACGTGACCCCATCCGCCGGTCCATACCATCACGAGTTGGCTGATGACATTCGGATGGCGATGCGGCAGGCGGCCCCGGAGGGGTGGCGGGCGAGGCAGGCATCCCGTTCTACTGGCGGGTGGAACGGGGCGACTTCGGCCCGGTGGTGTACCGCTACGAACTGGTTGAAGAGGTTCACTACAACCTCCTCGGCACGGTTGGGCCGGACGATCCGGTCGAGGTGACCGAGCCGTGGCCGATGCGGCTGGATCCGTCCGCTTGGCCCAGGTGAAGCTGGGAATCCTGGCCATGCAAAAGCCCGGCCGCGCGCGACGCGGGCCGGGCTTTTGGCGTAGGGGTCGGGCTCAGCCCTTGCCGGCGTAGCGGGAGAGCTGGTCGAGGCCCTGGATGATCCCGCCGGCGAGATCGCCGCCACCGAACGAGGCCACCATCGACAGCGCGGCGATCTTGGCGTACGTGTCCGGGACGCGCTTGCGGGCGTACCGGCCGGTGACGATCTCCAGCTGACGCTGGTTGGGTGAGATCGCGATCAGCACCGACCGGTCGGGCTCGGCCAGCTGCCGGTGCAGCCGCTCGGCGTGCTCCCGGACCGGCTCGTCGAGGCCGCCGACGAAGACGGAGAAGACCAGGCCGGTCGTCCGGTCGGCGACCCGCAGCGCCTCGTCGATGCGCAGCAGCTGGCGGGTCGAGAACGGCCCGTCGAGCACGTCGGGCGGGTTCTCCGTCCCGGCCGCGTGCTGCTTCTCACCAACGGTCACTTGCGCCTCCGGTTCCACCGGTCGGCGCTTCGACGCCGGCCTGTTCCTGCGTGCGGCTGGTCAGCGCGGGCGCCTGTGCCCCCACCGACAGCGCGGTGCCCACGGAGTCGGCCAGTTCCTCGGGGCGGCCGAGGAACCACACCGGCGTGAAGGTGAACGGCCGGCCCGGCCGGTACCGCTTGGCACCGCCACCACCGCCCTGGCTGCCCGCGTAGACGAGGCCGGCGATCACCAGCACGATGGCTGCCGGGATGCCGACGAAGACCAGCAACGTGTCGGTTACAGACAATCCCAACGCCCCCAGGCGGAAAGAGAGATCTTCGATCGGGTCGGGTGGCGGATCACCGCGGTGACCTCCCGACTCCGCTGTCATTCACGTTAGCGGAGCCGACGCTCCGCCAGACTGCGGGGTGCCGATCCCACCCGCCACTGGAGGCTTCCAGTTGCGCAGCGGTCGCGATCAGCCTCGCGTCGTCGCCGTAGCGGCCGGTGAGCAGCACGCCGACCGGCAGCCCCTCGGCGGTCACGCCGACCGGCAGCGAAACCGACGGTTGCCCGGTGACGTTGAAGACCGCGCAGTACGGGGAGAAGCGGCGTTGCCGGTCGAAATCCTCCGCCGGGGTGCGTCCCTGGGTGAACCAGCCGACCGGTGCCTGCGGGGCCGCCAGGGTGGGACAGAGCAGCAGGTCACAGCCGGCGGTACGGCGGGCGCCGAGGCGTACCTGCGCCTGGATCTCGCCGAGGGTCGCGGTGAGCGTACCGGCGGAGATTTCGGCGGCCTGGGCCCGCAGGTAACGGGTCAGCGGCAGCAGCTCGGACTCCCGTTGCGGCGGCACCGGCGCGAGCGCGAGGACGTACCAGACGATCTCGAACAACGGCCAGACCTGCGGGCCGAGCGGTGCCGGCACCTCGACGACCTCGTGCCCGGCGGCGACGAGCAACGCCGCGGCCCGGTCCACCGCGGCGACACAGTCCGGGTGGACCGGCTCGTCGGCGAGCATCGGGGTGGTGAACCGGCCGATCCGTAGCGGGCCGGGCTCGGCGGCCCGGGCGGCGGCGAGATAGCCGCCCGGCGGCGGTGGCGGTGGCAGGTACGGCTCGCCGGGCACCGGCTCGGCCAGCACGTCCAGCAGCGCGGCCACGTCGGTGACGGTCCGACCGAGCGGACCGCTGGTCGGCAGGCCGAAGGCGCCGAATCCGAGCGGACCGCCGGAGACCATGCCGCGGCTGGGCTTGTAGCCGATCAGCCCGCACAGCGACGCGGGAATCCGCAGGGAGCCCCCGCCGTCGGAGCCCTGCGCCACAGGCACCAGGCCCGCCGCCACAGCCGCCGCCGCGCCACCACTGGAGCCGCCGGCGGTGTACGCCAACGACCACGGATTGCGGGCCGGTGGTGCCACCAGGGTCTCCGAGTACAGCGAGCAGCCCAGTTCGGAAGTGGTGGTCTTGCCGAGACTGACCAGGCCGGCAGCCCGCATGAAGCGCACCACGTCGGCGTCGACGGGCGGTACGAAGTCCGCGAAGGCGGCCGATCCGAACGTGGTGCGGACGCCCGCCGTCAGGGTCAGGTCCTTTATCGCGGTCGGTACCCCGTGCAGTGGCCCACGCCGATCGACCGGCGTCGTGTCGGCGGCGCGGGCGGCTTCGCGCGCCAGCTCGGGGGTAACGGTGACGAAGGCGCCCACCGTGTCGCCGAGCGCGTCGACCCGCCGCAGATGATGCTCGACGAGGTCCAGGCTGGACAGTTCGCCACGGGCGAGCGCGGCGGCCTGTTCCAGCGCGGTCAGGTCATGCGGCTCGGCCATGCCGCCATCCTGCCCGCTCAGGCCACTCGTCGCCGCCTCGACACGAGCGTCACGGCCGTCAGCATTCCGCCCTCATATATCGCCTCGCCCGAGGAAGCGGAGGGCATTGGTGGAGAGCAGGCTGGTGCGCTCCGCGTCGGTGAGGAAATCGGCCTGGCGGACCACCGCGCCGGCCGGGCGTTCGCCCAGGGGGTACGGGTAGTCGCTGCCCACCAGCACCCGCTCCGCGCCCATGGTGTCGACGAGCAGCCGCAGCGCCGGAGCCGAGAAGACCACCGAGTCGACGTAGAACCTGTCGACGTAGGAGCTGGGCGGCGCGGCGGAGGCACCGCGTACCAGGTCACCGCGGCGGTGCCAGGCGTTGTCGGCGCGCCCCAGCCAGAACGGGAAGCTGCCACCGCCGTGGGCGAAGCAGATCCGCAACGTGTCCGGCACCCGGTCGAACACCCCGCCGAGGATCATCGCCAGCACCGACAGGTGGGTCTCGGCGGGCATGCCGGTGAGCCACCGGGCCATCCAGCGGTCCAGCCGGGGGCTGCCGGCCATGTCCCAGGGGTGGACGAAGACCGGCGCACCGACCTCGGCGCAGTGGGTCAGGAACGTCACGATGCCGGCGTCGTCCAGGTCCCGCTCGCCGACGTGGTTGCCGATCTCCACACCGACGTGGCCGGCTGCGAGGCAGCGGTCCACCTCGGCGCAGGCCGCGTCCGGGTCCTGCAACGGCACCTGGCAGAACGGCAGCAGCCGGTCCCCGCCCGCAGCGGTGACCTCCAGGGTCAGGTCGTTGAAGATCTGGGCCACCTTCACCGCCTGGTCGGCCGGGCGGTCGTAGCAGAAGAAGACCGGGGTGGGCGAGACCACCTGCACGTCGACCCCGTCGGCCGTCATGTCGGCCAGCCGGGTGTCGGCGTCCCAGCACTCCGCGCCGACCGGGCGGAACGGTGTCTCGCCGACCATGATCATGGCAGCGCGCTCCGAGTCGATCCGGAGCCAGGGCCAGCCGGACCCACCGCACGCGGCAGCGAGGTCCGGCCATCCCTTCGGTACGACGTGCGTGTGCACGTCCACCACCGGCGACACCGACGGACCCGTCATCAGCCCTTGCCCGGGTGCAGGGCGCCGCAGTTGTCGCAGGTGCGCGCCGACTCGTCGGCGTAGAACGCCGCGAAGACCGGTGGCAGGTCGGCGGCGATGTCCCGCACCTGCAACTCCACCTCGTGCACCTTGTGCGAGCACTCGGGGCAGTACCACTGGAACTTCTCCAGCGTCCCCTCCTCGCGTACCCGCTCGATCACCATCCCGATCGAGCCGGCCTCCGGTCGCTGCGGCGAGTGGGGCGTGTTCCGGGGCAGCATCCACATCTGCCCCTCGCGCACGTGCACCGTACGCGGGCCCTCGGGCAGCATCAGGTTGATGTGCATGTTGCCCTTGACCTGGTAGAAGAACTCCTCGTACGGGTCGACGTGAAAGTCGGTGCGCTGATTGGGTCCACCGACCACCATCACGATGAAGTCCTCGGAGCCGGGCAGCATCTCCTTGTTGCCCACCGGCGGCTTCAGCAGGTGCTGGTTCTCGGCGATCCAGCCGGGGAAGCTGAACGGCTCGGCGATCTCACTCATGGCTGGCCTCCTTCTGGGAGCAGGGCGACGGCCTGCATCTCGATCAGCAGGTGCGGATGCGGCAACTGGTGCACGGCGACGGTCGTCCGGGTCGGCCCGGTCGCGTCGAAGAACTCCGCCCACACCTCGTTGTATCCCCCGAAGTCATTCATGTTGACCAGGTAACTGGTCACCTGGACCAGGTCGGCCAGCTCGGCACCGACCGACCGCAGCAGGTCCGCGATGTTCTCGATCACGGCCCGGGTCTGTGCCCGGATGTCCAGGTCGGTCGTGCCGAACTCGTCCACCGACACACCCACGAACGTGTTGTCCGGCCGCCGGGACGACGTGCCCGACACGAAGACGAACCCGCCCGCCACCTTCACGTGCGGAAAAGCCCCCCGAGGAACCGCCTTGCCCACGACAACCCGAGCATCACCACTCACGACAGACTCCCCCGACGACCGGACGGACAGCCAGCACCGGCGCCGACCACCTCAGACCACCACCCACCTGGCACCGGCGCGCGAAGCCCGACCACGTCGGGGTTCCGGGCAGCCCCGATCATGACGAGGCCCGCAACGAAGCCGTACCGAGCTTCTCGACCACGGCTCGGACATGAGCACCCGCATGCAACGGAACCGCGGCCGTCGCCGCGCCGGCCAGGAAGACCCAGCCCGAGCGCAGCCGTACGCCGTGCCGGCCCGCCAGGCGGATGCCCTCGTCGAGCGCCCGACGCGGATCACCGAGGATGGCCGCCGTCGAGCCGACCTGTGCCACCCGCCCGTCGATCTCCAGCAACACGCCCAGGTTGTCCAACCCGTCCGGCACCGGCGACCAGGGGCCGATCACGAACGCGCCGGCCGACGTGTTGTCCGCGATGACGTCCGGCAGGGAGAAGGTGAAGTTCGCGTACCGGGAGTCGATCAACTCGATCGCCGGAGCGACCGCCCGCACCGCGTCGGTGAAGTCACCGACCGGTTCGCCGGGCTCGGGAAGCCGGTCCAGCAGGAACGCCACCTCCGGCTCGACCCGGGGATGGATGAACTCGGCCACGTCGACCGTGCCGCCGTCGGGTACCCGCATCGCGTCGGTGAGCCGGCCCCAGATCACCTCGTCCACGCCGACCTGGGCCATCTTCGCCTTGCTGGTCAGCCCCATCTTCAACCCGACGAGCCGTTCTCCCCGGTCCAGCCGGCGCTGTACCAGGGCGGTCTGCACCGCGTACGCCGCGTCGACGTCCAGCCCGGTCTCGACGGCGAGCTGCGCCGTCGCGGTGGCCGTGTCAGCAGCCGTACCGAGCGTCTCGGCGATTCCCGCGATGTCCGGCCCGATCATGATTTCTCCTTGCCGGCCAGGTCCAGCGCCACGTCGACGATCATGTCTTCCTGCCCGCCGACCATCCGGCGTCGGCCCAGTTCCACCAGGATCGAACGGACGTCCACGCCGTAGCGCGCCGAGGCCCGTTCGGCGTGGCGCAGGAAGCTGGAGTAGACCCCCGCGTACCCCAGGGAGAGGGTTTCCCGATCGACCTGGACGGGCCGGTCCTGCAACGGGCGGACGACGTCGTCGGCGGCGTCCATCAACGCGAAGACGTCGCAGCCGTGCTGCCAGCCGTGCAGCTCGGCGACCGCGACGAAGACCTCCAGCGGTGCGTTGCCGGCGCCGGCCCCCATGCCGGCGAGGGAGGCGTCCACCCGGACGGTCCGGCCGGCCGGCGACCCGGACGGCCCGTCGCCGGCGATCCGGCCGTGTTCGACGGCGACCACGCTGTTGGCCACCCCGAGGGAAAGGTTGTGGTGGGCGTGGATGCCGATCTGCGTGGTCGGTTCGAGCACCTGCCGGTACGCGTCGACCCGCTGCGCCACGTCGGACATCAGCAGCCGGCCGCCGGAGTCGGTGACGTAGACGCAGTGCGCGCCGTACGACTCCATCAGCTTCGCCTGGGCGGCCAGCCCGGCCGGGTCGTTCATGTGGGACATCATCAGGAAGCCGGCCACGTCCATGCCGTTCTCCCGGGCCCAGGAGATGTGCTGGGCGGAGATGTCCGCCTCGGTGCAGTGGGTGGCGATCCGGACGCTCGTCACCCCGAGCGCGCGGGCGGCCTTCAGGTCGGCGATGGTGCCGATGCCGGGCAGCAGCAGGGTGGTCAGCTTCGCCCTCGTCATCACCTCGGCCGCCGCCGCGATCCAGTCGGCGTCGCTTGCCGCACCGTGGCCGTAGTTGACGCTGGACCCGGCCAGACCGTCACCGTGGGCCACCTCGATCGCGGCGACCCCGGCGGCGTCCAGTGCGGCGGCGATGGTGCGCACCTGGTCGACGGTGTAACGGTGGGCGATGGCGTGCATGCCGTCGCGCAACGTGACGTCCTGGATGTACAACTCGGTCACTTGGCCAGCACCTCCGCCCGCAGGGCGACCAGCCGCTGCGCGGTGCGCAGCGCGGCCGAGGTCATGATGTCCAGATTCCCGGCGTACGCGGGCAGATAGTGCCCGGCACCGGAAACCTCCAGGAAGACCGAGACCTGCAACCCGGTGAGCTGCCGTCCCAGCGACGGCACGTAGGTGTCGACGCGGTCGAACTGCACGTCCTGCTTGAGCCGGTACCCGGGCACGTACTCCTGCACGGTGGCCACCATGTCGCCGACGGAGGCGGCGATGGCGGCGCGGTCGGCGTCGGCATCCGGGCAGAGGCAGTAGACGGTGTCGCGCATCAGCAGCGGCGGGTCGGCCGGGTTCAGCACGATGATCGCTTTGCCCCGGTCGGCGCCGCCGACCACCTCGATCGCCCGGGCCGTGGTCTCGGTGAACTCGTCGATGTTGGCTCGGGTGCCCGGGCCGGCCGACCGCGAGGCGATCGACGCGACGATCTCCCCGTACGCGACCGGGGTCACCCGCCGTACCGCGGCGACGATCGGCACGGTCGCCTGCCCACCGCAGGTGACCATGTTGAGGTTGGTCTCGCCCAGGTGCTCCTCCAGGTTGACCGGTGGCACGACGTACGGGCCGATCGCCGCCGGGGTGAGGTCGATCACGGTCCGCCCGTGCGCGCGCAGCACCGCGTCGTTGTGCCGGTGCGCACCGGCCGAGGTGGCGTCGAAGACCAGTTCCACGTCGGCGAACTCGGGCATCGCGACCAGACCCTCGACACCCTGCGCGGTGGTCGCCACCCCGAGCCGGCGGGCCCGGGCCAGCCCGTCGGAGGCCGGGTCGATCCCGGCCATGGCCACCATCCGCAGCGAGTCCGACAGCCGCAATACTTTGATCATCAAGTCGGTGCCGATGTTGCCCGACCCGATCACCGCCACACCCGTCATCCGTCGACCTCCCTGGAGGAGAAGCAGGTCCGGACCGAGCCGAGGCCGGAGATCCGGGCCTCGTAGGCGGCACCCGGCGTCACCGACACCATCGGGCCGAGCGCGCCGGACAGCACCACGTCACCGGCGCGCAGCGGATCACCGGCGCGGGCCATCGTGCCGGCCAGCCAGGCCAACGCGTGCAACGGATTGCCCAGGCAGGCCGCTCCGGCCCCCACCGACACCGGCTCGCCGGCATGTTCCAGGACCATCCCGCACAGCCGCAGGTCGACCTCGGCCGGCCGGCGGGGCGTGGTGCCGAGCACGAACAGGCCGCTGGAGGCGTTGTCGGCCACCGTGTCCACGATGGAGATGTCCCAGCCGGCGACCCGCGAGTCGACGATCTCGATGGCAGGGAGCAGATGGTCGACGGCGCGCAGCAGGTCGGCGGTGGTGACCCGGTCGTCGGGCAGGTCGGCACCGAGCACGAAGGCGACCTCCGCCTCCACCCGGGGTTGCAGCAGGCCGCCGATCGTCACCTCGCCGCCGTCGGGCACCGCCATCGCGTCGGTGAGCACCCCGAAGTCCGGCTCGTACACCCCGAGGGTCTCCTGGACCGCCCGGGAGGTCAGCCCGATCTTCGCGCCCACCCGCCGCTGCCCGGACGCCAGCCACTCGCTCACCTGGCGCTGCTGCACCCGGTACGCGGCACCGACGTCGCCCTCCGGAAGAAGTCGCCCGCGCAGCGGCGGGCAGGGCTTGCCGGTGTCACGTGCCTCGGCCAGTTCCCGGGCCGCCGACTCAACATCGATCATGACAGGTCCACGCAGACGTTCGTCAGTTCGGAATAGAAATTCAGCGAGTGCACGCCACCCTCGCGACCGATGCCGGAGGCCTTCACCCCGCCGAACGGGGTCCGCAGGTCGCGCAGGAACCAGGTGTTGACCCAGACGATGCCAGCGTCCAACCGGGTACCGGCCCGGTGCGCCCGGCCCACGTCACGGGTCCAGACCGTCGCCGCCAGGCCGTACTCGGTGCCGTTGGCCAGGGCGTACGCCTCGTCCTCGTCGTCGAACGGCGCCACGTGCACCACCGGGCCGAAGATCTCCTCGCGGTTGGTCCGCGCGTCCGGGCCGAGCCCGGTCAGCACCGTCGGCTGCACGTACGCGCCACCGTCGCGGGCGTCGTCGAACCGGGGCACCCCGCCGCCGGCGAGCACCCGCGCTCCCTCGGCCCGCGCCAGGTCGTAATGCCCGAGCACCTTGTCCCGGTGGCCGTGCGAGATCAGCGGCATGTTGACCGTCGCCTCGTCGGCCGGCCAGCCGTACGCCAGCTCGCCGGCGCGCTCGGCCAGCCGCGCGGTGAACTCCTCGAACACCGGCCGCTGCACGTAGATCCGTTCGGTGCAGAGGCACACCTGACCGCCGTTGGTGAAGCTCGACCGGACCGAGCCGGCCACCGCCGCGTCCAGGTCGGCGTCGGCGAAGACCAGCCCGGCGTTCTTGCCGCCCAACTCGAAGCTGACCGCCTTCACCCCGTCGGCAGCGGCTCGCATGATGGCACCGCCGGTGGCCGACTCGCCGGTGAAGGTGATCGCGTCGACGCCCGGGTGGCGGGTGAGGAACTCGCCGGCCGATCCGGGCCCGAAGCCGTGCACCAGGTTGAACACGCCGTCCGGCACCCCGGCCGCCGCCATCACCTCGGCGAGCAGCGTGGCCGACGCGGGCGTCTCCTCGCTCGGCTTGACCACCACCGCGTTGCCGCAGGCCAGAGCGGGGGCGACCTTCCAGGTGAGCAGCAGCAGCGGCAGGTTCCACGGCACGATCACCGCGACCACGCCGACCGGCTTGCGCACCGCGTAGTTGAGCGCCCGGCCACCGGCCGGTGTGACAGTGGTGAACGACTCGGTCGGCGCGGTCGCCACGATCTCCGCGAAGGCCCGGAAGTTCGCCGCGCCCCGCGGGATGTCCAGGGTGCGGGCCTGCGAGATGGACTTGCCGGTGTCGGCGACCTCGGCAGCCACCAGATCGTCGAAACGACGCTCCAGCTCATCGGCGACGCGGCGCAGCACCTCGGCGCGTTCCCGCTCCCCCGCCCGACCCCACGGGCCCCGCAATGCCGCCCGGGCCGCCGTCACCGCGCCGTCCACCGTGGACCGGTCAGCCTCGACCACCTCGAACACCGGCTCGCCGGTCACCGGGCTGCGCTTGGTGAACCGGGTTCCGGCATCGACGAACTCGCCGCCCACGAAGTTCCGCAGCAGACCGGGACCGTCCGGCGCCCGTCCGGCCATCAGCCGGGGATCCCAGAGCGTCATCCGCGTCTCCTGAGCCCGAGCGCCACCGCCGCGCCGACCACCGCCGCCAGGCCGGCCGCTGCCAGGCCGACCACCTGGTACTGCTGGCGGACCCGACGCCGCACCTGCGCGTACGGGACGGTGGAGAACGACACCAGTTCGTACTGGGAGACGTACCGGCCGGGCAGGGCACGCTCCAACGCGTGCTCGATGCGCTTCCGGGCCCGGAAGACCGGGGAAGCGACCTTGTCGCGCATCTCCACGAAGTTGGCCAGCGCCATCCGGGCGATCGCCTCGGCATTGTCCTGTCGGCGCTGCTGAAACAGCGGCAGCGCCGCCGACCAGTCCCCGGCACACTCGTCGAGGCAGCGGTCCAGCTCCACCACATCCTCGAAGGCGCAGTTCGCGCCCTGGCCGTAGAACGGCACGATGGCGTGCGCCGCGTCGCCGAGCAGGGCGACCCGCCCGTCGACCTGCCACGGATCGCACCGCACCGTGCCGAGCACCCCGACCGGGTTGTGCTGGTAGTCGTCGACCAGGTTCGGGGCGATCGGCGGCAGGTCCGGATAGTGCTGCGCGAAGTGCCGCTCGATCGCCGCCGCGCTGCCCAGCGAGGCGAAACTCGCGGTGCCGTGGGTGGGCCAGAAGAGGGTGCAGGTGAACGAGCGGTCCGGGTTGGGCAGCGCGATCATCATCGAGGTGCCGCGCGGCCAGATGTGCAGCGCGCCCGGGTCCAGGGCGAAGTCGCCGCCCAGCGGCGGGATGGTCAGTTCCTTGTAGCCGTAGTCGAGGAAGTCGACGCTCTCGGTGACCAGGTCGTGGGCGAGCAGTTGCCCGCGTACGGCCGAACCGGCGCCATCGGTGCCGAGCACCACCCGCGCGCCCGCGGTGACCGCGCCCCCCGGCGTCTCGAAGGTCATCGTCGCGGTGCCCGGGTCGAGCCCGACCAGCCGGTGCTCGAAGGCGATCCGCACCCCCGGCAGCTTGGCGGCGGCCTCCAGCAGGGCGTTGTTCAACGCGCCCCGGCTGATCGAGTTGATCGCCCGGTCGCCGGAGACGCTGTACGACTGGAATCCCGGTGACCCGACCACCGGATGGATCATCCGGCCCCGCATCGGCAAGGCGTCCGCCATCACCTGTTCGGCCAGCCCGATGCGACGCAGCGCGTCGAGCCCTCGTTCGGAGAGCGCCAGGTTGATCGAGCGGCCCCGCTCGGGGGCGCCGCTGCGCGGATCCGGGCGCCGCTCGTAGAGCGCCACCGGATGACCCCGGCGCGCCAGGAAGCAGGCCAGCAGGCAGCCGGCCAGCCCGGCACCGACCACTGCGATCTCGTCGCGTTCCCCGGTCACCGGGCCGCCTCCGAAACCGTCGCGGCCAGCGCGTCCGCGACTCGCCAGCAGTCATGGAACGTCGAGTACAGCGGCACCGGGGCGAACCTGACCACATCCGGTTCCCGGGCGTCGGCGATCACCCCGTGCTCGTGGCGCAGTCGCTTGGTCAGCTCGCTGGCGCTGCCGGCGCCGATGCGTACCGACAGCTGGCAACCGCGCCGGCCAGGCTGACGTGGGGTGATGACGCTCAGTGGCCGGTCGGCCGTGACCTCGTCCAGCAGCCGCTCCAGGTAGCCGGTGAGCCGGAGGCTGCGCGCCCGCAGCGCCGGCATGCCGACCGAGTCGAACAGTTCCAGCGAGGTGCGGACCGGCCCCATCGCGAAGATCGGTGGGTTGGAGATCTGCCACGCCTCCACCGTGGTCGGTGGCCGACTGACCGGAGCCATCTCGAACCGGGTCTGCGCCGCCGTGCTCCACCAGCCCTCGAAGCGGGGCAGGCTGTCGTCGCCGTGGTGCCGCTCGTGCACGAAGACCCCGGCCAGCGCGCCGGGCCCCGAGTTGAGGTACTTGTACGAGCACCAGGCGGCGAAGTCGACGTCCCAGTCGTGCAGCGACAACGGCACGTTGCCCGCCGCGTGCGCCAGGTCCCACCCGACGACCGCGCCGGCGGCCCGGCCGGCCGCGGTGATCGCCGGGATGTCCATCAGCTCGCCGGTGAGGTAGTTGACGCCGCCGAGCAGCACCAGCGCCACGGTGTGGCCCTCCGCCGCCAGGTAGCCGGTGATGTCCTCGGTGCGCAGGGTGTCCTCACCGGGACGGGGCGCGAGCCGGACGATCGTGGTGTCCGGGTCGAGGCCGTGGAACCGTGCCTGGCTGCGCACCGCGTAACTGTCCGACGGGAAGGCGGCGTCCTCGATGACGATCCGGGTCCGCTCACCCGCCGGCCGGTAGAAGCTGACCATCAGCAGGTGCAGGTTGACCGTCAGCGAGTTCATCACCACGGTCTCCGTGGGCAGGGCGCCGACCAGGCGCGCGGCCGGCGCCGTCAGCAACTCGTGGTACGGCAGCCAGGGCCGTTCCGCCGCCAGATGCCCCTCCACGCCGAGCCGGCTCCAGGCGTCCAGATCGGCCAGGAGTTCGTCCCGGGTGGCCCTCGGTTGCAGCCCGAGCGAGTTGCCCGCCAGGTAGGCGGCCTCCGGATAGCGACCACCGTCGGCCGGCGGCACGTGGAACAGGTGCCGGTGCCCCGGTTCGGCCGCGTCGAGGCGGAGCGCCTCGGCCTCGGTGTCGTTGCTCATCGTCGTCACAACCGCCTCACATCGCCGTCCGGGCCGACCACAGTTCCGGGAAGACCACCCGGGCCATGCTGCGTTGCAGCCACGCCAGCCCGGCGGAGCCGCCGCTGCCCACCTTGGCGCCCATCGTCCGCTGCACCGCCTTGATGTGGTGGTGCCGCCAGTCGCCGAACTGCTCGGCCACTTCGGTCAGCGCCTCGCCGAGCAGCCGCAGGTGATTGTCCGGGCCGGAGTCGGCGTAGATCCGCACCCAGGCCGCCTCCACGGCGGGGTGCGCCTCGTGTTCGGTGGCCACGTCCCGCTCCAGCAGGTCCGCGGGCAGGTCGTGACCGTGCCGGGCGAGCAGGGCGACCACCTCGTCCCAGACGCTCGGGGTGGCCAGGGCATCGGTGAGCTCGGCGTACACCTCGGTCTGCCGACGGAACGGGCGGATCAGTGCCGGGTCCCGCAGCCCGAGCAGGAACTCCAGGTGGCGGTACATCGCCGACTGGAAGCCCGACCCCTCGCCGAGCAGGTTGCGGAAGCGGTTGAAGTCGGCGGGGGTCATCCAGCGCAGCCCCCGCCAGGCCGCGTTGAGCCCTTCCAGGTGCAGCGCGGCGCGGCGCAGCGGGGCCAACGCCTCCCACACCCGGTCGGCGCGCAGCAGCCGAGACGTCTCCCGCAGTTCGTGACAGGTCAGACCGAAGTACAGCTCCATGATCTGGCTGACCATCAGGAAGGACATCTCACCCGGGTCGGCGCTGAGCGGCTGTTGCAGGCGATGCAGCGTGCTGGCCTGCACGTACGCGTCGTACGGCACCCGCTCGGCGAACTCCAGGGTGGGCTCGCCGCCGTTGCGTGCGGCGCGCGCCACCCGCTGCTGTGCGCTGACCGGACGCACCTCCGTTCGGGGGCGCAGATCCGTCTGCTCCATGCGTCCGCTCCTTCCGGCTCGCCCGTCCAGTCATGATCTCCTGCGAGGTTGGCCGGACGGAATGCCTGTTCAACGGCGCTTTCCGTGGGCGACCTACGAAACGGAAGCCGCTCGTCGGGTTCGACCTGTCGGACGTAAGGTCACGGCATGGACGAGATGGACTGGGCCCTGCTCCGCGAGTTGCAGGCCGACGCACGGTTGTCCTTCAGCGAGTTGTCCCGGCGGGTGCACCTGTCCCCACCCGCGGTCGCCGAGCGGGTCCGCCGGCTTGAGGAAACCGGCGTGATCAGTGGGTACCACGCCCACGTCGACCTGGCCCGGGCCGGCCGCAACGTGGTCGCGCTGATCCGGATGTCCTGTTACGGCGCCCGCTGCATCCTGCACGACCCGGACGTCGCGCGATGGCCGGAAATCCTGGAGATACACCGGATCACCGGTGACGCGTGCAGCGTGCTGAAGGTCGCGGCTGGTTCGATCGGAGACTTCGAGGCGGTCATCGACCGCCTCGCCCCCTACGGGCAGCCGTCGAGCACGATGGTCCTCTCCACCCCGCTCGCCTGGCAGCCCGTCACCCCGAGGGAAGGTTCCCCTCCTGACAGCCGTCCCCGTCGGCGGGATACGGGTTAGCTGCCGGAGCAGGGGGAAAGCCACCCGGGTCGCCCCAACAGGCCCGGTACGCCGGTGCCGGGAGGGAGGGGATCATGCGAGGTCTGCAACCGTACGGAGGCGTCCACCGCGCCCCGTCGACCATCGCCCGACTGTTCGGGGCGTTCGTCCTGATCGCGGCGTTCGCTCTGGCCGGGCTGGTCCTGCCCGGTGCCGCACCTGCCAGCGCGAATGAGAACACCTTCGTCGAGGTGACGCCGAACAGCGTCCAGGCCGGCTCCCGGGTGCACATCCGGGCCAGCTGTGACAACGCCAACGACCGCCAGGCCGAGGTGACCTCGGACGCCTTCAACCGGGTCTTCCTCCGGCCGGACAACGGCTTCCTCACCGGTTCGGTCACCGTGCCCGGCGACAAGGCGGCCGGCGACTATCCGGTGCACCTGCGCTGTGACAACGACCGGACCGCCAGCACCACGCTGACCGTGCTGAACATGGAACAGCCCACCAAGGGACCGGCGACCGGTGGCGGCGGTACGGCCGACCGGGGCACCGGCTCGATGCTGCTGCTGGGCGGCGTCGCCACGGTGGCCGCGGCGGTGGTCTTCGGACTGCTGAGCAGCCGGCGCCGGGCCGGTTCCTGACCCACCGTCGCCATGGCCGGCTTCCGCGTACCCGCGCCGGAACCGGGCCCCGGTCCACGGCGAACCACCACCCGTCGGAGCCAGCGTGTCCGGCGGAGGGTGGTCGCGGCGGCTGGCCGGCTGGTCCGGGTCGCCGCGCAGATGGGTTCGGCAAGCGTCGCCACGCCCGATCCGGCGGCGGCGCCGCTACCGCCCCGGCGGCCACGGGCCTGGGCGGTCGGGACCAGACACCACGGTCGTCGCTCCGGGCCGGGGCTACCGGTACTGGTGATCGGCTCGCTGATGCTGCTGATCATCGCGATGCTCGGCGTCGAACGGCTGACCGGGCTGAGCCTGCTACCGGACCGCTTCATCGCCGGGCTGGCGCAACCACCGAAGAAGTTTCCGCTGCTGGCGGCGAGCGAGCCGGTCGGCATCGAGATCAACAAGATCGACCTGGCGGCACCGGTGCACAACGTGGGCATCGCCCCCGACGGCAGCATCGCCGCACCGCCGGCCGAGCGGGCCCAGGAGGCCGGCTGGTACGACCAGGGGCCGACTCCCGGCCAGTACGGACCGGCCGTCATCGTGGGGCACGTCGACACCACCACCGGCCCGGCCGTCTTCCACCAACTGCCCCAGCTGCGGGCCGGTGACCGGGTCGAGGTCGCCCGCTCGGACGGCTCGGTGGCGGTCTTCGAGGTCGACCGGGTCGACCGGTTCGACAAGGAACAACTGCCGACGGACGACGTCTTCGGTGACTTCAGCCGTCCCCAGCTGCGGCTGATCACCTGCGGCGGGCGCTGGGTCGGCGGGGAGACCGGGTACGCGGACAACGTGGTGGTGTTCGCTTCGCTTGTCGAGGCTCGTTAGGGGTCGCTGTTGGGGGTTTCCGGGGAGCCCGGCCCGCTCCGGGCGGTCAGGCTTGATCCCTGCGCGAGCCGGGCTCCCCGGAACCTGTTCGGCGCATTCGCCGCGTGAAACGCGCGGGTGTCGTCCGCGCATTCTGGTGGGAGATCTGGATGGCGTACTCCCGGCGGGCACGCCGGGAATGCTCGTGGGGTCAGGCGGCTTCGGGTTCGCGGAGGTCGAGCCAGTCGGCCCAGCGCGGATCGGGGGCGCGGTGGCCGAGCACCCGCCAGGCGATCCCTTTCGGGGCGGTCGGCAACGCGTGCAGCCGCCAGCCCAGTTCGGCCGGGGTCTTGTCGCCCTTGGTGTGGTTGCACCTGGCGCAGGCGGCGACGACGTTCTCCCAGGCGTGCCGGCCGCCCCGGCTGCGGGGGAAGACGTGGTCGATGGTCTCCGCCGGGCCCCGGCAGTAGGCGCACCGCCAGCCGTCCCGGGCGAAGATCGCCCGGCGGGACAGGCCCACGTGGGTGCGGTACGGCACCCGGACGAAACGGGTGAGCCGGACGACCGAGGGCACCGGGAGCGCGCTGCGGGCGCTGTGCAGGATGCCCTCACCGTCGGCGACACAGACCGCTTTGGCGGAGAGTACGAGAATCGCGGCACGACGTACCGACACGACACACAGCGGCTCGTAGGTGGCGTTGAGGACCAGCGCGCCGGAGCCCACCGTGGGTCGTATGTCAGGCATCGCGTCACCCTCCCGGTCAAGCGGCTTACCACTCGCCACCGCCGACCGGCGTCGGGCACAGCCCCACACCACGTCGACGCCGGCCGGATCACCGACGTCCGCTGCGCCAATAGTCCCTGATCGGAACCGGGAATGCACGTACTAATCCTGGGTAGCCCCGCGCCTTCCCCCGGCCGCGCCCGACCGGCCGGGCGGCACCGGCCGGTGGGTCGGCGGCGGGCCCGCCGTCCGGTTGCGGTACGAACACAGGGTGACCGTCAGCAGCCTCAGCCCCACCCCCGCCCCGTCCAGCCCGGAGCCGGTCGAAACGCCGAGCCCGGAGTGCCTGGACGAGGCGCTGTGCAAGATCGTCTTTAACTGGACCGACTCGGTGTGGTTCGCCGAGGGCAGCTTCTGGATCCTCGTCAAGCCACTGCGGATCATCCTGATCCTGCTGCTGGCGTTGGCTGCCCGATGGCTGGTGCACCGCACGATCCGTCGGCTCGTCCGCAGCACCAGCGACGCCGGTGTGCCGACCATGCTCCGCCCACTGCGCGAGCGCATTCCGACCGCCGCCACCGAGCCTGGCGAGTTCGTGCCGGAGCGTCGCCGGCAGCGCGCCGAGGCCATCGGTTCGGTGCTACGGAGTCTGAGCACCGCGTTCATCTTCGGCATCGCCCTGCTGATGGTGCTCAAGGAGTTCAGCTTCGACCTGGCACCGCTGCTGGCCAGCGCGGGCATCGCCGGCGTGGCCCTCGGCTTCGGCGCGCAGAGCCTGGTCAAGGACCTGATCGCGGGCCTGTTCATGCTGATCGAGGATCAGTACGGGGTGGGCGACAACGTCGATCTCGGCGAGGCGACCGGCGTGGTCGAGGCGGTCGGGCTCCGGGTCACCACCGTCCGGGACGCCCGGGGCGTGCTCTGGTACATCCGCAACGGCGAGATCATCCGGGTGGGCAACAAGAGCCAGGGGTGGGCGCTGGTGGTGGTCGACCTGCCTATCGGTTTCGCCGGCACCGAGGAGGCGACGGCCGTGCTGCGTACCGCCGCCGCGTCGATCGCGGTGGACCCGGAGTTGGCCAGTTCCATCGTCGAGCCGCCGGAGGTGCTCGGCGTCGAGCAGGTCACGGTGGAGGGCACGGTGATGCGCACGGTGGTGAAGACGACCGCCGACGGTCAGTTCAGCGTCGGCCGGGAGCTGCGTCGCCGGCTGGCCGAGGCGCTGGAGAACTCGGGTATCACGGCGAGGATCGCGGCGGGCCGCCTCTACCCCGGCATACCTACTCGATCCGACTCCGAGACCGGTCAGGGCGGCGCCACCTGAGCCGACCGGCGGGGGTCGCGACTGAGCGGCCCCCTCGGGTATCGTCCGTTCGTTCAGTCGGAGATGCGACCAACCAACCGTTCGCCCTAGCCAGTTGTCAGACGATCGGGCAGAATCCGGTGCACGCGCTTACCGAGCGGTGTCACGTCCTCGCTGATCCGCAGACCTGACGATGGTCCCGGGCCGCCATCACGAGTGGCCAGACACCGGGACGATGGAGGCGATGGTGTCCGACGAGCGACCTTCTCCGGAGGGGCCGGCCACCTTCCGGGAGGTTTTCGCCCAGCGTGAGTATCGCGCCGTCTTCGCGGCCAGCACGCTGACCTGGGTCGGTGACTATGTCGCCAGGGCAGCCGTCACCCTCCTGGTCTACCGGGAAACCGAGTCCGTGGCGCTGTCGGCGGCCGCCTTCGCGGTCAGCTATCTACCGTGGCTGGTCGGCGGCCCGTTGCTGGCCACGATCGCCGAGCGGCACTCGTACCGACAGGTGATGATGGTCTGCGACCTCATCCGGATGGCGCTGATGCTGCTGGTCGCCATCCCCGGGACGCCGGTGCCGCTGATCCTGGTGCTGCTGTTCGCCACCACGCTGGCGAATCCACCGAGTCAGGCCGCCCGATCGGCCTTGCTGCCGCTGATCCTGCCCGGGGACCGCCTCGTCGTCGGGCTGTCCCTCAACGCCAGCGTGGGGCAGGCCGCCCAGGTGGTCGGTTACCTGCTCGGCGCCGCCATCGCAACGGTCAACCCCACCGCCGCGCTGTTGATGAACGCGGTCGCCTTCGCGCTGTCCGCCGTGCTCGTCCGGCTCGGGGTACACGATCGACCACCGGCGATGACCAACGCTCACCGCAGTCACCTGCTGCGGGAGACCGCTGCGGGCTTTCAGATCGTCTTCAGGACGCCGGTGCTGCGCGCTATCGCCGTCCTGGTCTTCAGCGCCATGCTCTTCTCCATCGTGCCCGAAGGGCTGGCCGCCGCCTGGGCCAACGAGCACGCCGGCCAGAGCATGGACCCCGGGCTGGCACAGGCCGTGATCATGGCAGCCACTCCGGCCGGCTTCATCCTCGGCGGGCTGATCATCGGCCGTACCGTCGCACCCGCCCGCCGACTGCGCCTGCTACGGCCGTTGGCCGTGGGCGCCCCACTGGCGCTGGTGCCCGCGTTGTTGGATCCGCCGCCGGTGGTGGTGGCGCTGCTCGCCGCCGTCTGCGGATTCGCCGTCGCCGGGCTGATTCCGACGGCCAACGGGCTCTTCGTCCAGGCCCTCCCGGACGGCTTCCGGGCCCGGGCGTTCGGTGTCATGGCGACCGGCATGCAGGTCATCCAGGGTGCGGCCGTGCTGGTGACCGGGTTGCTCGCCGAACGGTTCCCGATTCCCCTCGTGGTGGGGGTGTGGAGCGTCGCCGGGGTGCTGTTGATGTCGATCGTCGCCCTGCGCTGGCCCGACCAGCAGACCGTGGCCGCCTCCGTCGACGCCGCTCGAGCCGCCTCCGTCGCGAGTGCCGAGGCCACCGCCGCTGCCAAGTCGTCGGGGGGCACCTCTCCCGAGGATCCCGGTCCCGGGCACGTGGGTCCGGGGCGGCCCCGGCACGCGGTGACCTGAGCCACCCTCGTTCACCCGGTGCCGACCGGGCGGGTGCCCCGGCGGGCCTGGCAGGATGGAACGGTGAATCCCGCAGGTGAGTCCGAAGGCCACGGCGAAGCGGTCACGTTCTTCGACGCCGTCGGCGGTGAGCCCACGTTCCGCAGGCTGGTCGAGGAGTTCTACGCCGGCATCGCCGCCGATCCGCTGCTGCGCCCGATGTATCCGGAGGAGGATCTGGGCCCGGCCGCCGACCGGATGCGGCTCTTCCTCATGCAGTACTGGGGCGGCCCGAACACCTACTCGGCGCAGCGGGGCCATCCCCGACTGCGGATGCGCCACGCCCCGTTCCGGATCGGCGCGGCCGAACGCGACGCCTGGCTGCGCCACATGCGCCGGGCGGTCGACAGCCTCGACCTACCCCCGGCACTGGCCACGGAACTGTGGAACTACCTCGAACGGGCGGCGTACTTCATGGTGAACGACATGGCTGACCCAGCCGCCCACGGCTGACCTCCACCGCCCGCCACTGCGGCGGGGCTGCTGTCGCCGCCGCTCAGAGCAGGGCACCCTCGTCGTGCAGCCAGTCGACGAAGCTGGTGGCCACGGCGGCGCCGCAGTCGAGCAGCTCGACCAGGAGCGCGTCGTGGGCACCGGCCGCGAGCGGAACCTGCAACTCGGCGTAGATCGGCAACTGGCCGCGCTCGGTGGGATCACCCACGTACGCCTTGCAGAAACGTCGGGTGTGGTTCCACTCGTTGACCACCCGGTAGGCCCGGTCCGCCCAGTCCGGCGGCACCGTCGCGTGTGGCCGGGCACGCAACACGAGGATCTCGTCCTCCGGCCCCTCCAGGGTGACCAGCACCGCGTGTCGCTCCCACATGGCCAGCAGGTTGCCGTCGCCGTCGGCCAGGTAACGCACGTCGAGCAGGTCGAGCGCGTCGCAGATCCGGCGCAGGGTGACCTGTTCGACGGTGGCTGGCATGTCGGCGATCAACGGACGCTCCGCAGCCGGGCAGTCGTCGCCCGGTTGGCGGGGCGCCGGCGGGCCGACCCGGACGGTACCTTCCACCATGATCCTGCTTCGAGTTTCCGGGTCACCGCCACTGGCGGGACCTGGACGCCATGACCACCACGGCATCGCTCGCGCACCTCACTCCCCAGCGGATCCGGTCGCCTACAGTGGGTGGATCCGAGGATGGACGGTACCCGGACAGCCGGAACGAAGCACCCCCCCAACGCCAGCACCAAGCCGGAAGGATGGGTAGCGGTCAGCCGTTCGGATGAGTCACGGATGGCCGTACGGCAAGTTCGGTGGCCTTCTGCGACCAGATGGCTCCGTACGGTCCCACCAATCCGACCCATCGGCCGGCCGCGCGTACCTGCACGCCGTCATCATCTGCCGAATCCTCGGAGGCACCGAGGAAACCCATTCGAACCAGACCCTGCACCATCCGCTGAGTCACCTCCACCGGACGGTCAGGCTCGTCGTCGGGGGTGACCACCACCGCCACGTGGTCCAGCAGAGCGTCCCGGAGCACCCGCTGCCCCACCGCCCGGCCGCCGACGCCGTGCTCGGCCGCCTCGCGCAGGGTACCGGCCGCCGCCTCGGCCAGCCGGCGCAGTTCCCCGCCCGGCAGCGTCTCGACCCGCCGGCTCACCGCCGGCGGCAAGGCCCACCGCCACTGCGCGTCGCGGCGGGCCGGCAGGTCCGCACGGCCGGCCGCGAATTCGGCGAGCAACTGGCCGGCGGCGACTGTCACATCACCAGGACCCGCGCCGGCCACCGTACGCACCGCCAGCACTTCCCACGGCAGCCGCGCCCAGAGGGCGGTACGCGCGCCGACAGCGGCTGGCCTCAGTCGGACCAGGGCGGCGCGCTCCAACCGGACGAGCCGGGCCAGGAACGCCCCCGCGTCGGCGATGTCGACGATGCCGTGTCCGACGCTCACGACGCGCCGCCCGGGGCGTAGCCGAGCAGGAACGTCCGCTCCGGCTCGCTGAGCCGCCGGGGCACCTGCCCGGCGAGGTCGAACGGCACCAGCACCGAACGCGCCCGGCTGATGAGCAGTTCGCCGTCGTACATCTCGTATCCGATGGTGAAGGACGCGGCACGCAGCTGTTCCACCCACAGCTCGATCCGCACCGTGGGTGCGGTCTCGACGGTGGCCCGATCGAGGGCGTAGTCCACCGGGCGCAGGTAGTCGACCTCGTGCCGACGGATCACCACGCCCTCGGCGAACGAGCCCACCCCGTTCGCCCGGGCACCGACGAACATCAACGCCACCCGGGCCTCCTCGTAGAGGGTGAGGAAGCGGGCGTTGTTGACGTGGCCGTACGCGTCCAGGTCCGACCAGCGCAGGGTGCAGTGGTAAACGAACCGGTCAGCCACGACAGACCGCCCGGTCAGTCGCGGGTCAGCTTGCGGTACGTCACCCGGTGCGGGCGGGCCGCCTCGGCGCCGAGGCGATCGACCTTGTTCTTCTCGTACGCCTCGAAGTTGCCCTCGAACCAGAACCACTTCGCCGGGTCCTCGTCGTCGCCCTCCCAGGCCAGGATGTGCGTGGCGACCCGGTCCAGGAACATCCGGTCGTGGGAGATCACCACGGCACAGCCGGGGAACTCCAGCAACGCGTTCTCCAGGCTGGAGAGGGTTTCCACGTCCAGGTCGTTGGTCGGCTCGTCGAGCAGGATGACGTTTCCGCCGATCTTCAACGTCAGCGCCAGGTTGAGCCGGTTGCGCTCGCCGCCGGAGAGCACCTTGGTCGGCTTCTGCTGGTCGGGGCCCTTGAAGCCGAACGCCGCGATGTACGCCCGTGAGGGCATCTCGACCTTGCCCACCATGAGGTGGTCCAGCCCGTCGGAGACGACCTCCCAGACGGTCTTGTCGCCGTCGAGGCCCTGCCGGTTCTGGTCGACGTAGGACAGCGAGACGGTCTCGCCGACCCGGACCGAGCCATCGGTCGGCTCCTCCAGCCCCACGATGGTCTTGAACAGGGTGGTCTTGCCGACGCCGTTCGGGCCGATGATGCCGACGATGCCGTTGCGCGGCAGCGAGAAGGAGAGGTTCTCGATCAGCACCCGCTCGCCGAAGCCCTTGGTCAGGCTGTTCGCCTCGATGACGGTGTTGCCCAGGCGCGGACCCGGCGGGATCTGAATCTCCTCGAAGTCCAGCTTGCGGGTCTTCTCGGCCTCGGCGGCCATCTCGTCGTACCGGTCGAGGCGGGCCTTGGACTTGGTCTGCCGAGCCTTGGCGTTGGAGCGCACCCAGTCCAGTTCGTCGGCCAGGCGCTTCTTCATCTTGGCGTCGCGGCGCCCCTCGACCGCCAGCCGGGCCGCCTTCTTCTCCAGGTAGGTGGAGTAGTTGCCCTCGTACGGGTAGGCGCGACCGCGGTCCAGCTCCAGGATCCAGTTGGCCACGTTGTCCAGGAAGTAGCGGTCGTGGGTGATGGCGACGACGGTGCCGGCGTACTTGGCCAGGTGCTGCTCCAGCCACTGCACGCTCTCGGCGTCCAGGTGGTTGGTGGGCTCGTCGAGCAGCAGCAGGTCGGGGGCCTCCAGCAGCAGTTTGCACAGCGCGACCCGGCGGCGCTCACCACCGGAAAGCTGGGTGACGTCGGCGTCCGGCGGCGGGCACCGCAGCGCGTCCATGGCCAGTTCCAGCTTGGAGTCGATGTCCCACGCGTCGGCGTGGTCCAACTCCTCCTGGAGCCGGCCCATCTCCTCCATCAGCTCGTCGGAGTAGTCGGTGGCCATCTGCTCGGCGATCTTGTTGAACCGCTCCAGCTTGACCTTCGTCTCCGTGACCGCCTCCTCGACGTTGCCGAGCACGGTCTTGGCGTCGTTGAGTGGCGGCTCCTGCGCGAGCATTCCCACGGTGAAGCCGGGCATCAGCCGGGCCTCGCCGTTGCTCGGCTGATCCCACCCCGCCATGATCTTGAGCAGGCTGGACTTGCCGGCGCCGTTCGGACCCACCACACCGATCTTGGCGCCCGGCAGGAAGTTAAGCGTCACGTTGTCGAGCACGACCTTGTCGCCGTGCGCCTTGCGCGCCTTGTCCAGGACGTAGATGAACTGGGCCACGGTGCGGGCTCCTCCGTCGCTTTCGATCGCCGATTTCGCGTGCCACGGGCGCGGGCCAGGGCCGCCGTCCGTCGTCGTCGGCCGGGAGCCGGCCGCGCGCACGCCGTTGTCAATCCTGACAGGTACGCCGGGCCGCGCCCACATCGCCCCGCCAGACCGGGTTCACCGGGGCCTGTCACCGCCCCGCGGGCCGGTCGGGTCGGCTCACCTGTCAACATGATCACGTTCAGGGTTCGCCGAGTTCGGGGCGGGTAGGTGAGTCCGGCACAGGGGAACAGACGCCGCAGCTACGCTCAGTACGCTCATCGCGGTGGACCCGTCAGCACCCGGAGGTGGCCGATCGTGACCGTCCGTAGCTCCTTTGTCGTAGTGGCGAACCGACTGCCGGTCGACGAGGTGAGCACACCCGAGGGACGGCAGTGGCGACGCAGCCCTGGCGGGCTGGTCACCGCACTGCATCCCGTTCTCGCCGAACACCAGGGCACCTGGGTCGGCTGGGCAGGCGGCACCGGCGCGGCCCCCGAACCATTCGACCTGGAGGGCATCCGGCTGCATCCGGTGCCACTGAGCGCGGAGGAACTGGAGCGCTACTACGAGGGGCAGTCGAACGCGACGATCTGGCCGCTCTACCACGACGCCGTCGAGACGCCCGCCTACAAGCGCCGTTGGCGGGAGGCGTACCGCCTGGTCAACGCCCGGTTCGCGGAGGCCGCAGCGGAGGTCGCCGCCGAGGGGGCGACGGTCTGGGTCCAGGACTACCAGCTACAGCTGGTGCCGGCGATGCTCCGGGAGCTGCGCCCCGACCTGCGGATCGGCTTCTTCCTGCACATCCCGTTCCCGCCGATCGAGCTGTTCATGCAGATGCCGTTCCGCGCCGAGATCCTGCGTGGCCTGCTCGGCGCCGACCTGGTCGGGTTCCAGCAGCGGCTCGCCGCGCAGAACTTCGTCCGGCTCGCCCGGCACCTGCTGGGGCTGCGGTACGAGGGCCAGATGATCCAGGTGGACGGCCGTCAGGTCAAGGCCGGCGCGTTCCCCATCTCGATCGACACCCAGGAGATGGAGCGGTTGGCCGCCGACCCGGCGATCCAGGCGCGGGCCAAGGAGATCCGCGAGGAGCTGGGCAATCCCCGGACGATCATCCTCGGCGTCGACCGGCTCGACTACACCAAGGGCATCGAACTACGCCTCAAGGCCTTCCGCGAGTTGCTGGCTGACGGAAAGTTGACAGTCCCCGACGCGGTTATGGTGCAGGTCGCCACGCCGAGCCGCGAGCGGGTGGAGCACTACCAGGCACTTCGCGTCAAGGTTGAGCGCGAGGTTGGTCGGATTAATGGCGAATTCGGCCGGGTTGGCGTGCCGGCGGTGCATTATCTGCATCAGTCGTACAGTCGGACCGAACTGGCTGCGATGTACGCCGCCGCCGACGTGATGATGGTTACTCCGCTCCGAGACGGAATGAACCTGGTGGCCAAGGAGTACGTCGCATCAAGGGCGGACCACGGGGGCGCACTCGTACTCAGTGAGTTCGCCGGCGCCGCCACCGAGCTGCGTCAGGCGTTCCTGTGCAACCCGCACGACCCCGACGCGGTCAAGGACGCTCTGCTACGGGCCGTGCATGTGGAGAAGCCGGAGGCTCGTCGCCGTATGCGGACAATGCAACGCCATCTGCGCACCCACGATGTGGGGCACTGGGCGAAGTCCTTCCTCACCGAACTCGGGGTACCCGACATGGAGGCAGCGTGAACGCGGCGTCCACCGAGAACGTCACCCCCGTCGCGGGTCCGATGGACCCGGAACTGCGCGCCGCCATCGGGCGGATCGCCCGGGTACCCCAACTCCTGGTCGCCTGCGACTACGACGGCACGCTCGCACCGATCGTGGAGGACCCCAGCAAGGCCGTACCGCTGCCGGAATCGGTGGCCGCGGTGCGGGCCCTGGCGGCCCTGCCGCAGACCACCGTGGCGGTCGTCTCCGGCCGCGCGCTGCGCGACCTGGCCGCCCTCTCCCGGCTGCCGAGCGAGGTCCACCTGGTCGGTAGCCACGGCTCCGAATTCGACATCGGCTTCGTCGAGCGGCTCTCCCCCGAGCTGATCGCCGTACGCACCCGGCTGCGGGACGCCCTGCGGGACATCGCCGCGGCCCACCCCGGCGTCCGCCTGGAACGCAAGCCGGCCAGTGTCGCCGTGCACACCCGTGGGGTGGATCCCCAGGTCGCCGCCGCCACCATCGACGCGGTGCGCAGTGGTCCCGCGACCTGGCCGGACGTCACCGTCACCCAGGGCAAGGAGGTCATCGAGCTCTCCGTCGTGGCCACCCACAAGGGCACCGCCGTCGACCAGCTGCGCACCCAGCTCTCGGCCAGTGCGGTGCTCTTCATCGGCGACGACGTGACCGACGAGAACGCTTTCGGCAACCTGCACGGTCCGGATGTCGGCATCAAGATCGGCCCCGGCGAGACCAAGGCCGGTTACCGGGTGGCCGAGCCGATCGAGGCCGCCCGGGCTCTCGGGCTGCTACTGGAGACCCGGCGGCACTGGCTGTTCGGTGAACGGGCGGTACCGATCGAGCGGCACTCGATGCTGGCCAACGGCCGTACGGTCGCGCTGCTCACGCCGGACGCCAAGGTGAGCTGGCTGTGCAACCCGAAGCCCGACTCGGCGGCGATCTTCGCGGACCTGGTCGGCGGCAGCCCGGCCGGGCACTTCAGCGTCGCACCCGAACGCGGCGGCATTCCGCTGGGCCAGCGCTACCGCTCCGGCACGATGACCGTGGAGACCCGCTGGTCCGGCCTCACCGTCACCGACTGGCTCGACAAGCCGGACCCCAGGGCCACGCCGGACGGCCCGGCGATCATCTCCGGCGACTCGACCCTGATCCGGGTACTCACCGGCACCGGTCGGGTTCGCCTTGAGTTCGCGCCCCGGCCGGAGTTCGCCCAGGTCGCCGTGCAGCTCCAGCCGCTCGGTGACGGCCTGCTGGTGCTCGGCTCCAACGAACCGGTCGCGCTCTACTCCCCCGGTGTGCAGTGGGAGGTCGGCAACGACGGCGGGTACGAGACCGCCAAGGCGGTGGTGGACCTCGCCGCGCTCGGTGGTCAGGTGGTGCTGGAGCTGCGTTTCGGTACGCACAGCCTGGAACACCACCGGCTGCCCATCCACGAACGGCAGGCCGCGGCCGAACGTCCCTGGAAGGACTGGGTGGCCTCGCTGCGACTGCCGACCACCGCCCGGGACCTGGTCGCCCGCAGCGCACTGACCCTGCGCGGCCTCTGCCACGAGGCCAGCGGCTCGATCCTGGCGGCGGCGACCACCTCGCTGCCGGAGGAACTGGGCGGAGTCCGTAACTGGGACTACCGCTACTGCTGGCTGCGTGATGCCGCGATGACCGCCCGGGCCCTGGTCGACCTGGGCTCGATAACCGAGGCCGAGGCATTCCTGCGCTGGGTGGACGGCTGCGTGGAACGCACCGGCGGGCACCCCGAGCGGCTGCACCCCCTCTACACTGTCGACGGCTTCGAACTGGGCGCCGAGGCGGTCATCGACACCCTGCCCGGCTACGCCGGATCTCGACCGGTACGCGTCGGCAACCTCGCCAACCACCAACTCCAACTCGACGTCTTCGGCCCGATCGCCGACCTGATCGCCGCCACCGCCGACGTACGAGGCTCGGTACGCGCCGAGGAGTGGCGGGTGCTGGAGAACATGGTCGAGGCGGTCCGCCGCCGGTGGCACGAGCCGGATCACGGCATCTGGGAGGCCCGCCTGCCACCCCGGCACCACGTCTTCTCCAAGGTGATGTGCTGGATGACCGTCGACCGGGCGCTGCACGTGGTACGCCAGCACGGCGGCGAGGATCGGCCGGAATGGGTGGAGTTGCGCGACCGGATCGGCGCCAACGTGCTGGAGTACGGCTGGCACGACCACGCCGAGGCGTACAGCGTCGCGTACGGCGACGAGGACATGGACGCCTCGTCGCTGTGGATCGGGATCTCCGGACTGCTGGCCGGCGATGACCCCCGCTTCCTCTCCACCGTGTTGAAGATCGAGGCGGATCTGCGCAGCGGGCCGGTCGTCTACCGCTACCACTGGGACGACGGCCTGCCCGGCCGCGAGGGCGGCTTCCACATCTGCACGGCATGGCTGATCGAGGCGTACCTACGCACCGGCCGGCGAACCGACGCCGAGGAGCTGTTCCTGCAAATGATCGACACGGCGGGTCCGACCGGCTTGTTGCCCGAGCAGTACGATCCGCTGGCTGAGCGCGGCCTGGGCAACCACCCGCAGGCCTACAGCCACCTCGGGGTGATCCGCTGCGCGCTGCTGCTGGACAACATGCTCAAGCAGTAACGACCAAAACACCCCAGCGGCCGGAGACCCCCCGTCTCCGGCCGCTTCCCCTCATGCCCTACCCCACCCCAACCCCACCCCACACTCCTTGTTGATCATGAGGTTGACGGCATATTTGATCTTCTCGGCTGCCGCCAACCTCATGGTCGACTTTGAAGATCGGTGGGTTGTGGGGGGTTTGTGGGGTTTTGGGTGGTTTGGGGGCATGGGTTGTGGGATGTCGGTTTGAGGGGTCGGCTGAGGGTGGAATGGGTGGCGGGTCGGGGGCGTTGAACACTTGCGAACGGGTGAGGACGACCGTCCGCCGCGGTGGGTGAGCCCCGGGAATGGTGCGGGCCGGCGGGTCGTTGAACACTGCCGAACGGCCGTGAACGACTGCCCGCCACGGCGGGTGCGGGCCGCCGGGAATGATGGCGGGTCGGTGGTCGTTGGACATGGTCCCGGCGATGCGAAGCGGCCCTGTCGGCCCCGCGTCCCGGAGATCTTTCCCCCTCTTTGAGCGCCTGGTGGTGCTTGCGTGCGCGTGCCCTTCCCCCTCGGGTGTGCGTGCGTCGACCCCCGAATGGAGCTTTGGTCATGAACACGATGCTGCGGAAGAGCGTGCTGGGTATTGCGGGTCTGGCCTTCACCGGTGGTCTGTTCGCCGGTCCGGTGGCCGCTCACGCCGATGTCACCCCGGTCAAGACCGTCCCGGTCGCGGCGGTGCAGGCTGACAAGCCGGACATGG
>NZ_JAGPXQ010000033.1:0-67524 GCF_018070435.1 Micromonospora sp. C51
GATGCCGCAACAGCTCCTTGTCCCGCGGCCCGGCGGGCGGCGGGGGGGGGTTGGTGGGGGGTCAGGTGGGCGGGGTGGACACGTGGGTGAGGAAGGGGAGAATCGCCGCGGGGAGGGCGGGCGAGTCGACGATGTCGTAGTGGGTGAGCCCCGGAAGGACGGCCAGCCGGGCGGCCGGACGATCGGTGCCGTCCCACCCGGCGTCCCGATGGCCGCCACCGAGCAGGCCGAAGAACTCCACCATGTGTGCCGGGCGAACCGAGTCGGCGTCGGCGAAGACCAGCATCGTCGGCGTGGTGATCGCAGCGACCTCCGATGACCAGTCGTAGTCGCGGCGCAGCAGCTCACCGGTCCGGACCCAGAGTCGTGGCCAGTCCTGCGGTCGGGGCGCCACGCGCCGGTAGAGCTGCTCGGGCGGCGTGCCGCGCATTCGCTCGGCGGCCGCCTCGTCGGGCTTGGGCATGCCGGCGAGTACCTCGGGAAACCAGCCCTGCCGCCGACACGGCGCGGAGACCACCACCAGACGGCGGAGCAGCTGCCGGTGCTGCACCGCCAACCGCACGGCGACTCCACCGCCGAGGGAGAAGCCGAGCACCTCGGCCTCGACCAGACCAAGGTGAACGATCAGCGCCGCCACGTCGTCGGCCAGCGACTCGTACCGCAGCGGGCGGCCGGCGTCGGCGGTGCGACCGTGGCCCGGCAGATCGACGCTGACGACCAGGCGACGCCGCGCCAACGCCGGCCGGATCGCGGCGAAGGTCTCCGCCGTGCCGAACCCGCCGTGCAGCAGCACCAGCGGTCGACCTTCGCCCTCCGCCTGGTACCAGAATCGAACGCCGTCGAGCTGCGCGTAGCTCATGCTGTTCCTTCCCTACCCCGACGCGGGACCGGATGCCGCCCCGCCGGATGCCGAGCCGCCCGGCGCCGAGCCGCCGGTGCCCGGGGGCACGACACCGATACGATCAGCGAGTCTCGATGGCCGCAGTAGGTACCCGCCCGGATGAGGTGAGGTGCGGTGGCCGTTGTCGTCGACCTGCTCAACATCACGATCATCCTGCATGGGCTGCTGAAGCTGACCGCCATCACGAACGCGATCCGCTGGATCAGCGAACGGGCCGGGACTACCGACTCGCGTACGACCGGATGCCACCCGCCGACGACGCGGCCAAGCTACGCCTCCTGGTCGAGTGCGGCGGCAACTTCTTCCCGTTCGGCGTGAAAGATCACCGGATCCGGCGGCAATACCTACGTTGGCAGCGACGGTCCTGGCGGTGGCGCGCGGCAGGCGTCGCCTTGCGGACCTGGGCCACGGTCTGTCTCACCGCGCCCGGGCTGGTCGCGTGACCGTCTTCGGCACAGCCGGGCCTGCTTTCTTCCTACCCCGGCCGCCCGGCTCCCGCTGGCTCACTCTCGGCGCCGCACTTGTCGCCGCCGCCATCGTCATCGCGATCTTTTTCGAGGCGCTGACCTGGTATCTGACGGTACGCGGCTACGCCCGCCGGTTCCTCACCACGGGCTTCCACCGAACCCGGGTCGACTCGACCGGAGAGAACCTCGCGGAGCTGCGGGTCTACATCTACCTCGCGGCGTCGATGGTGCTGGCCAACTCCATGCTCGGCCTGACGGCAGCCGTCTCCTTCGGCTCCTACCGGTACCTCGACGGCAACGAGGTCGGCTACGGACCCAGCGCCGTTGCCGCAGCCAGCCTGCACACCGCGTCGAGCATGTCCTTCCTGGGAGAGTCGCCCTTCACCACACACAACTCGGTGGGCAGTCTGATCGGCGTACTCGACCTCGGGTCGGGCGTGATGCTGACCCTGCTGCCGGCGATGCTCAACCTGAACGGACGAGACGAGTAGGTGGTGCGTGGTGGGCGCGGCAGGTTTCGAACCTGCGACCCCTCGCTTGTAAGTTCTGGGCGCTCCGTCCGGCCGGGTCCGCCCAGGTCTGCGACCTCAGGCGGCCGTCCGCGTACTACTGCCGAGATCTGTGCATGTCCGAGCACGTTGCTGTCACCGCTGCTGTCAACCCGCACGAGACGCGGAAGGCGTGCCAGAGGCCATAGAGCAGCCGTCCGAGCGGTCGTATGTCATGAATCCTCGTCAGCGGCTACCCTCAGGGTCGCCTGCATCTCCTTGATGGCCCTGTCCAGTTCCACGACGGCGCGGTTGCCTGGATCGAGCCACCTATGGTGCTCGTTCTGGTGGATGTCCCCTTCAAACCACTCCCAGCGGACTCGTGCGATTGCCTGCACGAGGGCGGCCCAACTCTCACCCACCTCAGGCGCTGCGTACAACCTCACTCGCGCTGTCAAGCGATCCGGATGCTGAAGGTCTGGCATTCCATCGCGGCTCTCGCCGTACTCGTCAGTCGTCACCTCTAACGAGGACTCCTGATTTTGCGTGTACTCAGCGAGGTCAACGTAGAGGGCAGCCCTCCGCTCGCGCTGCCGCGCAAGGCGCTCACGATCGTGCCGGATCTGGTCCAACTCGCGCTCGCGCTCCCAGCGGCGGTCCTCGCGTTTCCTTGTCGCCCGTTGAGTAATCCCAGTGCCGGCCAGGGCCCCGAGGATGCCGAGAGCGCCAGAGGCGAGAGGTACCCAGAGAGCTACTTCGGTCGCGGCCACTCGGCAATATTCGCGTAGCTCGCGGCCGTTGTCGCGGTCGGGCACCAACTCTCAGCTTGGGACGCGCCGGAGGAACCTCCAGCCGTCGCCAAGCTGCGCCAGCAGCAGGGTTGAGTCACGGCCCAAGTATCAGACGTTGAAGCGGAACTCAGATCCGCAATCACGCCACCAGCGGCGATGCTGTCCGACGCCTGCTCGGGGCGGAATCTCCAACTGTCATGGTTCCTCGCTGGTTGACGAGGTTCACGGTGTCTTGTGCCCCACAGGTGCCCCACACCGCCGGGAAGCGGGCCGTCGTCGGAACCCCTAACAGACTGTTGTCGCGCCGTCTGAAACGAAGTCGTGGACTCCACGCGGACGGTGGCTGGTGGCCGGCCGCCGCCTACTCCCACGAACCGTCGCTCTACGGAATCCGGCACAAAGGTCGACTTATCCGTCGCCCACCAGTTCAGCCCTCGCATCGTGGGTGGCTGGCCACGTCGGCGGCAGGGAGCTTCACCAAGGGTGCCGTACACTTCTCGCACCAGCGAAGGTAGCGCAAGGGTTCCCACGGGAGCGGCTAGTGTGGAGTACAGCGAATGACGTGCTCGGTCTCCTCATCGGGGTGGTCGGGTTCACCCTCACCATCTGGCAACTTCGCAGGACCGCGCGAGCCGCCGAGGCTACCCAAAAGGCGGTTGAGCGCACCGAGAATCGCATGGCACTAAATCATCTCTTGGTTCTGCTACCGCAATTCCGCGTTCTTGAATCAGAGCTGGATTTTGCTGTTGCAGACGAGGATCGGAAAATGGCAATGCGAGTACTGGCGTCTTATGCACAGATAGCCAGTCAGGTTGCTGGATTGCTAGATGGTCGTGACGGAGTCGATTCGGTTTTGGTCGAGAGGCTGGGGCGGGCCTCAAGGGATGCGTCATTGACAAAAGCACGCATCATCAATGAACCGGCACGCAACGTCAGACTAATAACCAAAGACTTCCGCAGCGCAACGGCCGATCTCGCTGCCTACATTGGAAGTTTGGCGTCGCGGTTTAGCCTTGAGAGCGGGAGGTAAGGGTGGATTTTTTCAGCGATTCCGAGCTGCTAGACCTCCTGCGTTCGTTGACCAACGTGACGAATCATGGCCAGCTCAGTTGGCATAGAGCTGGCAAGTACGAATTCGAGGCCACAGTCGGAGAAAACCATTTTTACCTCGCCAGTCGAGACAATGACGGGTATGAGCCGTACATACTCATCATTTCGCAAAATGGCGATGAGGTCGAAAGGGTGACACAAGAGGAGCTCGGAGATAATTCAAGTCAACAGCTCTCGGAGCTGTATTCGACGGCCAAACGAAAGACCCTCGGAATCGATAGGGTAGTTAAAAACATCTTGGACTCGTTGAAGCAACTCGAAGAGGAACCTCCTTTCTGACCCGCCAGGGCTGCAAACGGGAGAGAGCGTTCCTACCATCCCGTCTGCCGTCGACCCGCACTTCTGTGGAGCGGGCCGCCGCCCGGCCCGCCACGTCAAGACGGCCTTGACGGCTCGTACGGGCGCTGGTGGGTCGGGCGGTGGTCTGCTCGGCTTGCCCGGGTCGATGGCGGGCGGGATGGCCTACCGCAACCACCCACGGACCGCGAGCCGCCGACGGTGCCCCGGCCATCCTGGAGCCGGAGCGCCCCCGCCGGAGGCGCAGTAGCCGCAACCCCGCGACCGCCAGCTCGCCGACGCGGCCGGATTGCGCTCCCTACGCCGCGCGGGGCTGCCGCGCGGCCCGGCCGGCTGTCGGCCCACGACCCCACCGGGCAACGGCCTGTCGTCATCCGGCGGCCCACCGGGCTTCCGCCCTCCGCGCCAGCTGCCGGGCGTGTTGCGTGGCCGGAGTCGGAGCGCCAGCGGAGCGACGGACGCGCGCCCAGGCGGCGGCGCGTGCGGCCCGTTCAGGGCCGCCTTGAAGACGTACAGAAACTTTGAACCACACCGCCGGCAGCCGGCAGCCGGCAGCCGGCCGGCCTCGTGTGGTCGGCCAGCGGACACGGGATGGTGCGGACCGAGCGCGCTCCGTACCCTGGGCGGCATGGCCGCCCTCGTCGATGCCGCTCGGGAAGTCGCGCGACAGCTGTTGGAGACGCCGTTGCCCCGCCGTTGGAGTCACGTCCAGGCCGTCGCTGCCAAGGCGGACCGGATCAGCGCGGCGGTACCGGTCGAGGATCGTGATGTGCTGGTGGCGTCGGCGTGGTTACACGACGTGGGTTACAGCCCGGACCTGGTCGACACGGGGTTTCACTCCCTCGACGGTGGCCGTTGGCTACGGCGTGAGAGGTACGACGAGCGGATTGCCGCTCTGGTGGCTCACCACTCCTGTGCCTGGCTGGAAGCAGAGGAACGTGGGCTCGGCGAGGTCCTGGCCGCCGAGTTTCCTCGGGAGGAAACCGCGGTGACCGATGCTCTCTGCTTCTCGGACATGACGACCGGGCCGGACGGGCAGGACTTCGAGGTTCTGGAACGGCTGGCGGAGATCCGGTCGCGGTACGGGCCGGAGCACCTGGTGACCCGGTTCATCGGTCGAGCAGAGCCGGAGATGGTCGCCGCCGTGCAGCGGACTCAACGGCGACTGGGTGGCAGCGTTCCTCAACCGATATAGGGCTCGTCGCTTCTTTCGTAGCCGTGGGTGATGCGGAGCAGGGTTGACGGGTGGATGTCGTACGCGGCCAGCTCGTCGCGGGCGACCCACCGGACTTCGCGTGACTCGTCGCTCGGTGTCGGGCTCCCGTTGACGGGTAGGGCGCGGAAGCAGAGCGAGAACTGCTGCCGTACTTCGCCGTCTGAGTAGGCGACCACGTGGCCAGGGTCGGAGTAGACACCGACGATGCCGGTCACCTCCACCGTGATGCCGGTCTCCTCGTGGGTCTCCCGGACCGCTGTCTCTGTGACTGACTCGCCGATCTCCTGCCCACCGCCAGGCAGGGACCACAGCCCGTTGTCGGTGCGCTGGATGAGCAGCACCCGCCCTTGCTCGTCTCGAACGAAGACGGAGACGGCCACGACGATGCTGTTGGCCTTCGGCGCGTTCGGGTCGTGGTAGTGCTCGGTCCTCGCCATGGATCTAGGCTGCCACGTCCCCGACCGGCTGCAACTTCGATGCGCGAACCACTCTGTCGAAGCTGTCGGAGTAGGTGCGGAACAGGTCTCCGCCGTTGAGCTTGCGTAGGTGCATCACGGGTGCGTGTGGTGCCGGGATCCCGAGTACGTGCATGTTTACGAGCATCTCGTCATCGAAGCGATAGATCGAGTTGTACAGCGTCGTGTCGTGGTAGAGCACCTTGACCTTGTCGACGCCTTTTAGCTGGTTGTAATACTGCTCAACCTGGCGGATTTTTGCGGCCATGACTCCGGGGCCGCCCTCCTCGACGCTTCTTCGTTCGATCGCGGCGCTGGTCGGGTCACCGAGCAGGATGGTCACCTCGACCCCATCAATAGCCTTCTGACGCAAGGTGTCGATGAGTCTCGGGTCCTGTTCCACGAGGAACAAGCCTGCATAGGCCAGGACGTCGATTCGCTGCTCGGCCCGTTCGATCAGTTGATGCCACAGGTCGTACGGCACCGATGAACGCCGGGAGTAGAGCCGGACCATCTCGCTCTGGCCGATTCTCGACGCCTTCTCCGGGGTCACTGCCTTCGGCCACAGGTAGGGCACGTCTTGTCGCACTATCGCCGCGATGGCGTGCTGGTGACGAGGGTACGGCGTGCGATCCTGCGTGATCCACCGTTCCACCGTCTTCGGGTCGACGCCGATCCGCTCGGCCACCGCGACCGGGGTGAGGCCGTTTCGCAGGATGGCATCGCGTAGCCGTTCGTTCGCCATCGAACCCTCCTCAAGGGACGACTAGGGACAAGTTCATGCTATCGAAGACGTCCTTTAGTCGTCCAGCTCATCGGATGGGTTGTCTCCTGGAATCGAGGATTCTCATTCCCAGAGAGGCCACGAGCACGAGTCCACCGGGGACAAGCTCAACAACTGGCCGAGACACAGGAGGTCTGTAAGTGAAGCTGTACGTGGACACCAAGGCGAAGCAGGTGACGGTGTCGAAGGACCCGGAGCCGAAGAACGACCAGAACGGCAACCAGCGGTCGGAGAAGGGAACGGGCCGGCTCATGTGGTCCACCCAGGTCTTCGTTCTCGACGAGAACGGCGGTGAGGTCATCACCATCACCACGGCAGGTGAAAAGCCGGGCGTGATGGTGGGGCAGCTCATCGAGGTCGAGCAGTTGGAGGCCATCCCGTGGGCGACCAACGGGCGTAACGGCGTCGCGTTCCGCGCGATCTCGCTGAAGCCGAAGGCTGGTTCGGCGGCCAAGTAAGTCCTTCGCACAGCGTGCTGTGTGAAGCCTGCGGTGTCTCCTGAAGCGGCCTACGGTCCGCTGACCTGATCCACCTCGGTCCGGGAATGTCACTGGCTCCTACATTCCTGGCCCTGGCAACCCATGGTTGCCGTTCTCGAAATGTGGCGCGGGGTCGGTACTGGCTCCTACACCTGCCGGCCCCGCCTGCCCTCCAACCCATTCGCCTCCAATTGTGGGGAGTGGTTGTCATGCTCATTTCCGCTGTCGTGTTCGCCGTCGTCGCGGCGACCTTCTACGCCGGTCACCAGGTGGCCGATCACGTGTTCGGCCAGTCCGACAAGCAGGCCGCGCACAAGGCCGCGCCGGGATGGCACGGCTGGCGTCACCTGCTGGGCCACGTCGTGGCCTATCACGTCGTGGTGGTGGTCATGCTGGCCATCACCATCGCGGCGCTGGATCTGCCCGTCACGATGCTTGGCCTCGCCGCCGGGCTGGGCTTCTCCGTGATCAGTCACGCGATTCTCGACCGGCGCTGGCCGGTGCGGTGGCTGCTGACCCACACCGGAAGCGGTGACTTCGCGGACCGGCAGGCCCCCATCTGCGGGATGTACCTCGCCGATCAGTCCCTCCACGCCGCGTGCCTGTGGGTGTCGTCCCTGCTCATCGCCTGCCTCTGAACCCCTCGACCAGTGAAGGGAGCCCGTGATGGGCCGCACGTACCTGTTCAGCGAGGACAGCAACGGCCGTGTCCGTGAGGTCAAGGTCGACCCGAAGCACCTCGACAAGCAGATCCGCGAGGAACGCGCCGCCGGGCGCATCCCGACCGTCCTCGACGAGGACGAACGCATCCGCTTCGGGCAACTCGCTCAGAAGTTGCGGAGCAACGGCTGACCTTCGGTCAGCGTCTCGGAAATCGAGCGCGGGGCCGGTACTGGCTCCTACACCTGCCGACCCCGGGCTCTCCAACCCATCCACCCCAACCAGGGAGGACGTGTCATGTCCAAGTCTAGCCCTCGCCGCCCCTTCGGCGGGAAGTCAACCGGAACGGTGACGGTCATCGAGGCCCGTGTTCACCGGTCCTGGGCTCGGAACGCCCGGATGGCGTTCGTCCTGACGGCGGTCATCGCCGGCATCTTGGCGGCCGTGGTCGCCTCGTCGTACATGCACCCGATCCTGGCCCTGTTCGTCGCCGTTGCTGTCGGCGTGCCCCTGGGCGGCATTGTGTGGGTGCTGGTCCGGATCTGGCCGGTGATCCGGCTGCTGTGGTGGTGGACCCCGGAAATCATCCTCGCCGGCCTGCTCCTGACCGGCTGGGTCCAACTCGCCGCGAACACCCCGACCCTGGTGACCCTGCTCGTCGTCGCCCTGGTCGTCGGCATCCCGGCCGGCGTGACTCCGATCCGCCGCCGGCTGGTGGCGTGGGGATGGTGCCTCGTCGTTCGGCATCGGCTGCGGGTGTGTTTCGCGCAGTTCATCATCGCCAACCAGTCCGGCAGCCTGCCGCTGATCCTGTGGGCCGTCCCGACCCCGGTCGGGGAACGCGTCTGGGTCTACCTGCGCCCCGGACTGTCGGTCAAGGACCTGGAAGCCAGGTTGGACAAGATCGCCGTGACCTGCCACGCCTCCACCGTGCTCATCGAACGGGCATCGGACGGCAACTCCGCCTACGTGCGGTTCGACATCAAACGCCGGGAGGTGCTGACCGCCAACGTCGGTTCACCGCTGGTCGATGTGATCGACCCGGACACCCCCACCGTCGAGCAGGCACCCCCGGTGGTGCCGACCGCTCTGGACCTGCCGGACGTGCAGGCACCCACCATCACTCTGCCCAAGCAGGGCACGGGTGATCGGAAGTCGGCCAAGCCGGCCGCGACCACGACGGCCAACGGCACCAAGCCTGCGGCCACGTCGGCGGATGCCGACGACGACGTCTCCGACTGGATCTAACCCACCCCATCCACCCAAGGGACGCGGGGAGCCATCACGGCTCGTTCGTGTGGCTTCTCGCGCCCACCTATCGCCCAAGGAGGGCATCCCATGGCTACCGCTACCGCCTCCTCCACTGCGGGAGTTCCGGTGGGGCCTGGCCTGTCGATGTTCGACCCGATCTTTATCGGCATCGACGAGTTCGGCCAGCCCGTCTACATCACCCTCGCCTACCGCAACCTCCTCGCCGGTGGTGAACCCGGCGGAGGTAAATCCGGCCTGCTCAACGCCATCGCCGCTCACGCCGCTCTGTCCGTCGACTCCCGCCTCGTGCTGCTGGACGGCAAGCTCGTCGAGCTTGGCCAGTGGGAGGACTCCGCTGACGCGTTCATCGGCCCCGACATGCCCGCCGCCCTCGACGTCCTGCGCCGGCTCCAGCTGGTGATGAACAACCGCTACGCGTGGCTGCGCGCCCACAACCGCCGCAAGCTCACCGCCGCCGACCGCCTGTCCGTGATTACGGTCCTGGTCGACGAAATCGCCTTCTACTCCGCCACCGTCGGCAGCAAGCAGGAACAGGAAGAGTTCGTCGCTCTCCTGCGTGACCTGGTCGCCCGGGGACGGGCCGCCGGCATTCCGGTGGTGGCCGCGACGCAGCGGCCGTCGTTCGACATCATCCCCACCAGCCTGCGGGACCTGTTCGGCTACCGGGCCGCGTTCCGCTGCACTACCCCCAACTCCTCCAACATCGTGCTGGGCCACGGATGGGCCGAGCAGGGCTACTCGGCAACCGACATCGCCCCGACCAACCAGGGCGCGGCGTACCTCATCGCCGAAGGCGGTGTTCCGCGTCGGATCAAGGTCGCCTACCTCACCGACGCGCAGATCGCCGGCATCGCGGACTACGCCGCCTGGGTCCGCCGACCCGGCACCCCCGTCACCCCTGCCGGCTCTCCCGCTGATTGGGGGATGGCGGCATGACCACCCGCGAACGCGCCTACACCAAGGCGAACAACCAGCGGGCGAACCAGTACACGGAGATCTGGGTCGTCGGCAATCCGGAAGACCTGGCCGTGATGATCCAGGCCGCCCGCGCTACGGGCCGGCTCGTCTACGTCTCCGCCCCACACCTGATGGGCGGCGACGACACCCGACACCGCCGCTACCTGCGGCTCCGCAACCACTAGCAGTCGACAGGACCGGAATCGGCCTCGCAAGCACACCGGTCCTGCCGACCTCCACCAAGCCCTTCTGAAAGGACGTGGCTGCCATGAAGGCTACCCAAAACCCACCCACCGCAGTCCAGGTCACACCCGCTGACCTGCTGCGGATGGCCGCCCTCTACCTACGCCGGCACGGCTGGCACCAGGGCACCTACTACCACCCCACCACCGACACCCCCACCCCGCCGGCCTGCGCCGCCGGGGCCATCGGCATCGCCACCGCCGGCCACACCGTGGAGCACTTCTCCCACCTCGCCCCGGACGCCCTGGGCGACTACCTCGCCGCACTCGCCGCGTTCGTCGACTACCTCGACACCACCGAACCGCTGTTCCTCGTCGACGAAGACGGCTTCGTCATCGACGAACACACCTCCCCCTACTCGTGGAACGACGACCCGGCTCGTACCGCCGAGGACGTCATCGCCGCTCTTGAGACCGCCGCTGACGAGTGGGACCGCCTCCACACCACCGGAGGTGAGAACCGATGAACACCGTCAAGAAGTCCTTGACACCCCGCGTTCCGGCGCACAAGCGACGGGACGTCGTCGAGAACACCGAGTTCGCCGGCTTCGCTCGGCGCATCATCCGCGCCCACGGCCGCCGCGTCGCCACCGGAGACGTCGAAGCGCTGCGCGACCTCGTCAACCTCTCCTCCGCCATCGACGAAGCGATAGCCGATGCCGTGATCGGCCTGCGCCAGTTCGGCTACTCCTGGGCCGAGATCGGCTCCCGCCTCGGCATCTCCCGACAGGCCGCCCAGCAGCGCTGGGGTGATCGGCCGTGACCGACTTCGCCGATCACATCGGCCTGCGGGTCCGCTTCTACGACCCGCTCGGCACCCGCCACGGGTTCCCCACCTTCCCCTATCTGATGGCCCCGACCGGCCTGGCCACTCGCCGTCAACTCCGCGCCGCCGGCCTTCGTCCCGGCGGTAACGACCCGGTGGCCCAGGTCCTCTGGCGACGCGGCAAGCGGGTCGCCTACCTCTATCGCCTCGACCTCGCCGCACCCAAACGCACCGCCACCACCGCCCAACGGGCCGCTATCGCGAAGGCGCTGCGTGCCCGCCGGACCTGCCGGGACTGCGGCCAGGTCAAGCCCTACTACATCCCGCGCCGCTACGGCTGCTGCCTCGACTGCCACGAAGGAGACTCCTGATGGGCGTCTTGATCACCTTCGCCGTCATCCTGCTCACCGGCATCGCCATGGCCTACATGGGCGGTGTCCGATGAACCCTCAACCCACCACCGGCACCCGCATCGAGGGCCTGGTCCTGGTCCTCATCCTGCTCACCGTCGCCGGCTTCGCCGGAGCCGCCTCGTTCACCCACGTCAAGGACTGGACGCTTGCCAACTCTCCGACCGGCACCGGGGAATGGTTCGGCTGGGCCAACGCCGTCATCTCCGAACTCGTCCCCATCGCCTGCCTGCTGACCATCCGCCGACGCCGCCGCGTCGGTGCTCCCATCGGCTACCCACTGTTCCTGCTCATCGCCGCCGCCAGCCTGTCGCTGGCCGCGCAGTTGGCGGTTGCCAAGCCTGGCGTCTCCGGATGGCTCCTGTCCGCCGTCCCCGCCCTGGCCTTCATGGCCCTGGTCAAACTCGTCCTCGCCCCCACCAAGGGCAGCACCACCCCGCCGTCGACGCCGGTCGAGCCGGTCGAGCGGGCCGAACCCATCCACGTTCAGGCCGCCGAACAGGCCACCACCGAACCGCCGGCCGCGATCACCGCATCCGACCCGACACCAGCACCGACCCCGGTCCCTACGGTCGAGCCGCTTCCCACGCCGGAGCCTGTCACCGTGCCGGCTGTCGAGCCGGTCGACGTCCCCACTCACCTGCTGCCGATGGCTCGCTTCTCGGCCGTGCAGCACGAGCAGGCCACCGGACGGCCCATCACCGCCGACGAGCTGGCCGACCGACTCGACATCACCCCCACTACAGCCGGCTACCTGCTGGCCGCTCTCAACGGCGGTGCGCAATGACCATCGTTCTCGTCGACGTCGAGCACGTCACCCACACCTGCCCCGCCGACCCGGAACCACACCCGTTCGACACCCGCCGCACCGTCATCGACGTCATCCCCGGCGGTCCCTGCCGGACACCGGTCACCATCCGCTGCGGCAACGTGACCACCCAAATTGCCTGTCACCGGCATGAGCCGGCCAAGCGCCAGTGCGGCGCCTGCCGCGTCATCGTGCGCGAACGCACCATCACCACCCGCCCCCACACCATCGGGGTTGCGGCTTGATGGCGTCGACGCTGGACCTCACACCCCGCGCTTCGGCCCGGGGTGTGGGCTCGAACGCCGACACCACCCCACCCGTGTACGACTACACCGCCGCCGGCTCCGCCTACCTGCGTGCCACCCGCCCGGACTACTTCGGCTGGCTGGAACACGTCCGCGCCGCCGCCGGCTGCACCCGCCCGATCCGCCTCGCCGGCCAGCTCCTCACCGTCGAGCAGTCCACGGGCCGGGTGCTGGAGCAGCGGCACACCGACGCCATGCCCGACGCCGCCATCTACACCGCCTGCGGCAACCGCCGCGCCACCGTGTGCCCGTCCTGCGCGCACACCTACCAACGCGACGCCTTCCAACTCCTACGCGCCGGCCTCGTCGGTGGGAAGGGTGTGCCGGAGACGGTTGCCGGGCATCCGACGGTGTTCGCCACCTTCACCGCGCCGTCGTTCGGATCGGTTCACGCTCGGGTGGTCAAGCAGCACACCTGCGCCAACCGGCGTCGCTGCGACTGCCGCGCCGAACCGTGCCACCCCCGCCGCAACGCCGGTCTCTGCCCTCACGGCCGGCCGGCTGCGTGCTGGGCTCGGCATGAGGCTGGTGACGCGGTGCTCGGGCATCCGCTGTGCCTGGACTGCTACGACCACGACCACCAGGTCGTCTGGAATATCTTCTCCGGCGAACTCTGGCACCGCACCAAACAAGCCGCGGAACGCTGGCTCGCCAAACTCGCCCGCCGCCGCGGCATCCCCCGCGTCGAAGTCGTCACCGCCTCCGGGAACATCCGCAAGGTTCCTCCGGTGCGGCTCTCGCCGGGCAAGGTGGCGGAGTTGCAGGCACGGGGAGCGGTGCACTTCCACGCCATCGCCCGCCTCGACGGCGTCGACGGCCAGGACCCCGACGCCATCGTGCCCCCACCCGCCGGATTCACCGTCGACGACCTCGTCGACGCGCTCCAGCGCGCCGCTAGGCAGATCGCCTTCCACACCCCGGCGCACCCGGACCGGCCCGAAGGCTGGCCGATCGCCTGGGGCGAGCAGGTCGACCTGGAGCCCATCACCAGCGACGGCGCTGGTGAGGTCACCAGCGACGGCGCTGGTGAGGTCACCGATGGGATGGTGGCCGGTTACCTTGCCAAGTACGCCACCAAAAGCACTGAGGCCACCGGGCATACCTCCACCCGCCTGACCGCCGATTCGATCGGGGACTACGCCGACCCTGACGGCGACCACACCGCCCGCCTCATCGACGCCTGCTGGCGCATCGGCCGACCCACCGGCACCCCCGTGCCCTTGTCTGAGCGGGCTCGTGACGACCGGCCCCGGCCCGGCTTCGTCCCGCGCTGGGAGTGCCCCGACTGCGGCACCCACACCCGCTACGCCGCCTGCCCCACCTGCGTCGCCCACCGTCAAGCCGCCCTTGACACCGCACCCACGAAACCGGCCACCGGCAACCCGTACGCCCGGCTACGCCGATGGGCGCACATGCTCGGCTATGGCGGCCACTTCCTCACCAAAGGCCGCCGCTACTCGGTCACGTTCCAACTTCTGCGCGACACCCGCGTGAGCTTCCGGCGGCACGAGCACCACGACCAGGGCGACGAGCAGACCGGCGCGCTTCGCGTCGTCGAGCACCACGACGACGACACGACCCTGATCGTGGGCACCCTCACCTTCGCCGGTGTCGGCTGGCACACGTCAGGTGACGCCCTGCTCGCCGCCACCGCCGCCGCCATGGCGAGAGAGCGACGCAGCGCCGGGCGCGAAGAACTCGCCCACGAACTCAGCACCGCCCCGGCCGGCACTGCGCCGGCTGCCGCTTGATTTCTGTCCCGTCGCACGAGGAAGGCTCCGTTGGACACCACCCCTACCCCGATCGCTCCTCGCGTGCTGCGCGTCGAGGAAGCCGCCCAAGCGCTCGGCATCGGCCGCTCGCTCGTCTACGACCTGATCCGTTCCGGCCGGCTGCGCTCTTTCAAGGTCGGTAGCCGCCGTCTCATCCCTGCCGCCGCGATCGACGAAACGATAGCCACGCTCATGAAAGAAGCCGCCTGATGTCCAAGAAGCCGAAGCCACGCCAGTCCGCCGCCCGCCGTAACCCGAATGGGGAAGGCTCCATCTATCAGCGTGCCAGTGATGGCCGTTGGGTCGGGCAGGCGTACGTCCTCACCACCGACGGCACCCGCAAGCGCAAGTTCGTCTACGGCGCGACCTGGGAGGATGCTCATGCGAAGCTCATCGAGCTGAAGTCTCGATCTCAGCGCGGAATACCCGTGCCCGACCGCGCCTGGAAAGTCGCCGAATTCCTGCCGTACTGGCTGGCGGCCTACGTCACCGACCTCAAGCCCACCACCGCCCGAGGTTACGAAAGCGCCGTCCGGCTGCACCTGATTCCCGCGCTCGGCACCAAACGCCTCGACACGTTGCAGGTGAAGCACGTCAAGGCGTTCATGGATGAGTTTCGCCGTAAGTGCCTCTGCTGTACGGCTGGGCTCGACGCCACCCGCCGGCCTGACCGGCAGTGCTGCTCGGTTGGCAAGTGCTGCCAGCATTACCCCAGCGCGCGACAGATCCAGTACGTACACGCGGTGCTGCGCAACGCGCTGCAACACGCCATGCGGGAGGAGCTGGTGTCCCGCAACGTCGCCAAGCTGGTTCGCGTCCCGTCGCCGCGCTACAAGGTCGGCAAGGGCCTTTCGGTCGACCAGGTACGCAAGCTCATCGCCGCTACGGAAGGGCACCGCCTGCACGCGCTTTACGTGGTGGCAGCAACCCTCGGGCTTCGGCGCGGTGAGCTGCTCGGGCTGCGCTGGTCAGATCTCGACCTCGACAACGGCACCGTTGCCGTCGATCAGACCGTTCAGCGGGCCGGCGGGAAGTTGCACCTGCAAGACACCAAGACCGAGGAATCGGACGGCATCCTTCCCCTGCCTGACTGGACCTGGGTTGCGCTGCTCGACCATCAGAAGCGCCAGCAGCAGGAACGGGAGCGGCTGGCCGAGGTCTGGCAGGATCACGGCCTGGTCTTCCCCTCCGAGGTCGGCACGCCGATCGAGCCGCGCAACCTCAATCGCCACTTCGCGGCGCTGCGGGTGAAGGCCGGCTGTCCCGATGTGCGGCTACATGATCTGCGGCACACGGTCGTGTCGCTGCTGATGGAGCTGGGCGTACCGCCGCACGTTGTCCAGGCCGTCGCCCGGCACGCGGACGTGAAACTGACTCTGAAGGTCTATTCGCACGCCAACCTTGACGCTATGCGCCAGGCGCTCGGCAAGCTCGATGGCCGGCTCTCGTAACCACCGTTGCTGTCACCGTTGCTGTCACGGCCCGGAGAACTGCTCTCCGGGCCGTTGTTTGTGCTGGTGGGCGCGGCAGGTTTCGAACCTGCGACCCCTCGCTTGTAAGGCGAGTGCTCTCCCGCTGAGCTACGCGCCCGGAACGCCGTACGGCGGGCCGGCGGTTGGCAAGCTTACCCTGCCACCCGCCGGCCCCGGCGGACGCCTCGCGACCGGTGGGCCGGGTCAGGCCGCGGCCTCCGCCAGGGCCTTGCGCCAGCCCTGCTGGTCGCGGGCCTCACCGGGCATGTTCATCTCGGCGAAGCGGACCACGCCGGACCGGTCGATGACGAAGGTGCCCCGGTTGGCGATGCCGGCGACGTCGTTGAAGACGCCGTACGCCTGAGCGACGGCGCCGTGCGGCCAGAAGTCGGACAGCAGGGGGAACTGGTAGCCCTCTTGCTCCGCCCAGATCTTGTGGGCGTACACCGAGTCGACGCTGACGGTCAGCACCTGGACCTCGTCGTTGACGTACTCGTCGACGTTGTCCCGTACCTCGGTCAGCTCACCTTGACACACCCCGGTGAACGCCAGCGGGTAGAAGACCAGCAGGACGGTACGCCGGCCCCGGAAGTCGGAGAGTCGGACCTGCTGGTTGTTCTGGTCCTTCAACTCGAAGTCGGGCGCCTCGACGCCAACCTCGATGGGCATGCGAACTCCTCGGATCGGTTCGGGACGGCCTCGGTCGCTCGCCGTGGCTCGGGCTACTTCTTGCCCTTGGCGCCGCGACGTAGCACGAGTCGGGCACCGCTCCAGTCCTTGCCGGCGTTGACCGTTGACGTCTGCTGGAGACCAGCGGTGGGTGCCGACTCGGCAATCTCGCTCGGCTCGACGTGGCCGTCGCGGCCGGCCTTGGGCGTCAGCAGCCACACGACCCCATTGTCGGCCAGCGGGCCGAGTGCGTCGACGAGTAGCTCGAAGAGATCACCGTCGCCGTCCCGGTACCAGACCAGCACCGCGTCGACCACCTCGTCGGTGTCCTCGTCGACCAGATCTCCACAACGGTCGGTCAGGGCGTCTCGGAGATCGGAGTCGACGTCGTCGTCGTAGCCCATCTCCATGACGACCATCCCCGGCTCGATGCCGAACCGGTCCGCCAGGCTGCGTACCCCGTCAGCAGCCTGACCAGCGGTCGCGCTCACTGTCGCGTGCCTCCTCATCTCGTCCGAGCCGGCGTCTGCTCGACGCCGTCAGGCAAAGTCCACACAGTTGTTCCCTCCTGCGCAAGTGGCGCACCGGGTGGAACGAAATTTACCGTGCCAGCAGCGTACGGGCACCCTGGGTGATGGCCTCCTCGGACACCAGGACCTGTCGGGCGGCCGGGCCCAGCGGCACAAAAGAGTCAACTGCGGCCACCCGGCGTGCCGCACCGACATATCCGGCGTCCACCAGCGCGGCGATCACCCCCTCGCCCACCCCGCCGGACCGGCGTGTCTCGTCCACCACCAGCACCCGGCCGGTCGCGGCGGCCTCCCGGATGAGGTCGGCCACCGGCAGCGGCGCAAGCCAGCGGAGGTCCACGACCCGGCTGCCGATCCCCTCGTCGGCCAGCGCCGACGCCGCCCGCAACGACATTCGTACGCCGTTACCGAAGGTGATGATGGTTACGTCCTCGGCCGAACCGACCCCGTACACGCGGGCCCGTCCCACCGGCACGTGGCCGCCGGCCCAGGCACCTGGATCGGCGTAATCGGCCAGCCACTCACCATCACCGTCGGTGTAGAGGTCGCGGGTGTGGTACAGCGCGATCGGCTCCAGGAACACGCAGACGCTGCCGTCCACCGTCGCGCTCGCCAGACAGGTCCGCAACATCGCCGCCGCGTCGTCCGGCCGCGCCGGCACGGCGATCACCAGGCCCGGCACGTCCCGCAGTACGGCCACCGAGTTGTCGTTGTGGAAGTGCCCGCCGAAGCCCTCCTGGTACGCCAGTCCGGCCACCCGCACCACCATCGGATTGCGCAGTGCGCCCTGCGAGAAGAACCGCATGGTCGCCGCCTCGCCGCGCAGCTGGTCTTCGGCGTTGTGCAGGTACGCCAGGTACTGGATCTCCGGCACCGGCAGCATTCCGGCCAACCCCGCGCCGAGACCGAGGCCGAGGATCGAGGTCTCGTCGAGCAGCGTGTCGAACACCCGGGCGGCACCGAACCGGTCCCGCAGCCCCTTGGTCACCCCGTAGACCCCGCCCTTGGCGGCGACGTCCTCACCGAAGACCGCCATCTGCGGATGGCTGAGCAGCCCGTCGGTGAGCGCCGCGTTGATGCTCTGCGCGAGGGTGAGCGGCCCGGCCAGTTCCGGCGGCTTGCCGCCGAACGCCTCGGCCCGCGTCACGGCGTCGGGCCCGCCGACGCGGGCGCCCGCGTCGGCGACCGCCAGGGCGACCCGCACCGGGCGACGCGGTGCCAGCGGGGCGATCACCTCGGCGGCGTCGGCCAGCTTCGGCTCGTCGAGCACCTCCTCGGCGATCCGGCGGACCTGCCAGCCGATCTCGTCGTAGCGGTCCAGCAGTTCCGGGCCGCCGGCCAGGCCCGCGTCGACCAGCCGCCGGGCGGTGGCGACCACCGGATCGCGGACCACGTCAGCGGTGATCTCCGCGGCGGGGCGGTACGCGCTCTCGGCGTCCGCACCGGCATGGCCCATCAGCCGGACCGTGGTCAGGTGCAGCACGGCCGGGCGGCGGTGCCGGCGTACCCAGGCCGCCGCCTCGACCGCCACCTCGTAGGTGCCGACCAGGTCGGCGCCGTCGGCGGCGAAGTATCGGATGCCGGGCTTGGACCGCAGGGCCGTCGCCACCCACCCCTGCGGCGACCGGACACTGATGCCCAGCCCGTTGTCCTCGCAGACGAAAAGCACCGGGATGCGCAGGCCGGTGTGGTCGTACCAGCCGGCGGTGTTGAACGCGGCCGTGGCGCTGGCGTGGTTGATCGAGGCGTCCCCGAACGAACAGACCACGATGGCGTCGGCCGCCCAGGGCGCGGGTTCGGGTTCCTCGCCGGCTCGGTTCGCTTCTCCTCGGGCGTCCAGCCGACGCAGCCGCTCCACGGCGAGCCCCATCCCGACCGCGCGGGGCAGGTGCGAGGCGATGGTCGAGGTCGTCGGGACCACCGCGAGGTCGGCGCGGCCGAACACCTTGTGCCGGCCACCGGCGATCGGCTCCTGGCTGGAGGCCACCATCCCGCGCAGGACGTCCCGGGCGGCGTCGGCGTACGCCCGGGGCAAGGGCCGCTTGACCCCCGTCATCCGGATTCCGTCGGGCCCGACGCCGTCGCCGGATCCGTGGGCCGGCACGGTCACGGTGGCTGGTCGGGAGTCGGCCAGTGGCACGGCCGCCGGTTGGTCCCCGGCGACGGTCGCCTGCCCCTCCGGGTTCGCGCCGGCGTCGGCGGTGTCACCGTCCCTCCGGTCGATCGCCGCCGCGCCGGGCGAGCCCACTCCGTTTGGCAAACCCGTACCGCCGAACGAGCCCGCGCCGCCCGGCGAGTCGGTTCCCTCCGTGACCGGACCGCTGGCCGGCTCGCCCGGCGTGCCGGGGGCGGCCTCCTCTTCGCTGGTTTCCGGCAGGTCCGGAACGGGCGGCGCGCCGGACCGGCCGGAAGGGCCGGCCTCGGCGGAGTGGCCGGCCTCCGCAGCGTCCGTCGGCTGGCCGGCCCGGGCCACCGGATCGGTCTCGGTGGCCGGCGCCCGCGACGGCACGGCCGACGCGGAAGGTGGCACGGCCGGCACGGACGGCGCGGACGGCGGAGCAGTCTCGGCGGCCGACTCCCCCGACGGCACGGCCGACGCGGACGGTGGCACAGCCGGCGCGGACGGGTCGGCCTGGGCGGCGCGGACGCAGTAGAAGGCGCCGGAGCGGTAGTGCAGCAGGGCCGGGTCCGTGGGCCGCAGCGCCGCCGCCACCGCGGCATTGCCCTCGTGACCGGCGGAGCCGATGGTGTAGTAGCCCTCGCCGAAGCTGCGCAGCCAGCGGCCAGCCAGATCGAGTTGCCGGCTGGTGACCTGGGCGTCGAAGAGGTCCAGCAGCTGGGCACCGGTCAGCGTGCTGTCCTCGGCCACCGGCCGCGCCGGGTCGCTCCGATGCGACGGCGCGGCGAGGGCGGCCAGGGACTCCCGGAACCGGTCGTCGAGATCCTGCGGGGTGGTCACGTCCGACAGCATTACCGACCGGGGCACGCCTCGCACAGTCGAGTGTCTCTCACGCCGGCCCGGTCTGGACGCAGTCCTCCGGGCAGCCGCCGTCGGAAACCTTCCACACCAGATCACGCAGTGCGGCGAGTTCTTCGTTGTCGAGCCTTGTCAGCAGCCGGGAGTCGGAGAGCACGAGATGGACCCGCTCGCGCATCCGCCGGCCGGCGTCGGTCACCACCAACGTCTTCTGCCGCCGGTCCGTCGGGTCGACCCGACGCTCGACCAGCCCGGCCTGCTCCAGCTTGTCGACCAGCGCGGTGACGTTGGACCGGTCGCAGCGCAGCTGGTCGGCAAGCTCGCGGGCAGGCAGCGGACGGTCCGGGTCGAGCTGGTACAGCGCGCGGGCCACGGCCGGAGTCAGGCCCAGCGTGGCGATGTCGAGATCCTGGTGGTGCCGCAGGGCGGAGGCGACGTGCATGATCCGGCGTACCGCGTCACCGGCCAGCCGGGCGCGGTCGGCCGGTTCCGGGCCGGCCGGGGCGATGATCGGCCGTGACATGGTCACATCCTAGGGCGGCGGTCGCTGCGACCGCGTCTGACCGGCGACGCGTCGGACTGCCGAGAGTTCGTCGGGTCAGCTCCGCTCGGCCCTGTTCGGGCGATAGCGGCGGGAAAGGATCCGTTCTCTCACCCACGATTCATCGACGGAAGCCGCGAGTCTCCCCGTGGACCGCTGTACCGACCCGGGGAAGGGTGAGCGGGGGCGAGGGGACGGACTCAGCCGGGCAGGAAGGAGAAACGGACCTGCCGGGTGGGATTGTCGCCGTTGGTGTCGACCAGGCAGATCGACTGCCAGGTGCCCAGGGCCAGCCGCCCACCGAGCACCGGCAGCGTCGCGTACGGGGCGACGAAGGCGGGCAGCACGTGATCGCGGCCGTGTCCCGGCGAGCCGTGCCGGTGCCGCCAGCGCCCGTCCGTGGGCAGCACGGCATCCAGGGCGGTGAGCAGGTCGTCGTCCGAGCCTGACCCGGTCTCGATGATGGCCACACCGGCGGTGGCGTGTGGCACGAGGACGTGCAACAGGCCGTCACCCGAGCCGGCGACGAACTGTTCGGCCTCGGCCGTGATGTCCCGGACGGTCGGCCGCGAACCGGTCCGGACGGTGATCAGCTCACTGCGCACACCCGCATTCTTCCCCACCCGGCCGCAGCCCGCCGAGACCACCACCGACCGACAAAGTTACTGGTTGGTACCTGTGTCGAGCGTCGCCCTTAGGCCGGGTGGACGTGACGGCGAGTGCCACGACGGGGCAGGATGGCGCTAGAGACCTATCCCACACACAACCGAGGGAACGCCTGTGGCTACGGAACGCAAGCGCCCGGTGATCACGGCCGGCCTGCCGAGCCAGCTTCCGGACATCGACCCCGAAGAAACCAGCGAGTGGGTCGAGTCGCTCGACGGTGTCATTGGCGAGCGTGGCACCAAGCGAGCCCGCTACGTCATGCTGCGGCTGCTGGAGCGCGCCCGGGAGCGTCAGGTCGGCGTGCCGTCGCTGACCACCACCGACTACATCAACACCATTCCGCCGGAGCGTGAACCGTGGTTCCCCGGCGACGAGCACGTCGAGCGCCGGATCCGGGCGTACGTGCGGTGGAACGCGGCGATGCTGGTGCACCGCGCGCAGCGGCCGGAGATCGGCGTCGGTGGCCACATCTCGACGTACGCCAGCTCGGCCTCGCTCTACGAGGTCGGCTTCAACCACTTCTTCCGGGGCAAGGACCACCCGGGTGGCGGCGACCACATCTTCTACCAGGGGCACGCCTCCCCCGGCATGTACGCGCGGGCGTACCTGGAGGGCCGGCTCAGCGAGAACCAGCTCGACGGCTTCCGGCAGGAGCTGTCCCACCCCGGCGGCGGCCTCCCCTCGTACCCGCACCCCCGGCTGATGCCGGGCTTCTGGGAGTTCCCCACGGTCTCCATGGGGCTGGGCGGTCTGAATGCCATCTACCAGGCCCGGTTCAACCGGTATCTGCAGCACCGGGGCATCAAGGACACCTCCGACCAGCACGTCTGGGCCTTCCTCGGCGACGGCGAGATGGACGAGCCGGAGACGCTTGGCGCGATCGGGGTGGCCGCCCGCGAGGAGCTGGACAACCTCACCTTTGTGATCAACTGCAACCTGCAGCGCCTGGACGGGCCGGTACGCGGCAACGGCAAGGTCATGCAGGAGTTGGAGGCGTTCTTCCGGGGCGCCGGCTGGAACGTCATCAAGGTGGTCTGGGGCCGGGAGTGGGACCCGCTGCTCGCCGCCGACACCGACGGCGCGCTGGTCAACCTGATGAACACCACGCCCGACGGCGACTACCAGACCTACAAGGCGGAGTCCGGGGCGTACGTGCGGGAGCACTTCTTCGGCCGTGACCCGCGCACCCGCAAGATGGTCGAGGGGCTGACCGACGACGAGATCTGGAATCTCAAGCGGGGTGGGCACGACTACCGCAAGCTCTACGCGGCCTACAAGGCGGCGACCGAGCACACCGGCCAGCCGACCGTGATCCTGGCCAAGACGATCAAGGGCTGGACGCTCGGTTCGCACTTCGAGGGCCGCAACGCCACGCACCAGATGAAGAAGCTGACGCTGGAGGACCTGAAGACCTTCCGCGACCGGCTCTACCTCGACATCCCGGACTCGGCGCTGGAGGAGAACCCGTACCTGCCGCCGTACCTGCGGCCAGACGAGAAGTCCGACGAGATGCAGTACCTGCACGAGCGGCGCAAGCAGCTCGGCGGCTACCTGCCGACCCGGCGGACCAGCGCCAAGCCGCTGGCCATCCCCGGCGCGGAGCGCTTCGCCGACGTCAAGCGCGGTTCGGGCAAGCAGAAGGTGGCCACCACGATGGCCTTCGTCCGGTTGCTCAAGGACCTGATGAAGGACAAGGAGTTCGGCAAGCGTTGGGTGCCGATCATCCCCGACGAGGCGCGCACCTTCGGTCTGGACTCCATCTTCCCGACCGCCAAGATCTACTCGCCGCACGGCCAGCGGTACACCTCGGTCGACCGGGAGCTGTTCCTGTCGTACAAGGAGTCGACCGCCGGGCAGATCCTGCACGAGGGGATCAACGAGGCCGGCTCGGTGGCCTCGTTCACCGCGGCCGGCTCGTCGTACGCCACCCACGACGAGCCGATGATCCCGATGTACATCTTCTACTCGATGTTCGGGTTCCAGCGCACCGGCGACGGCTTCTGGGCCGCCGCGGACCAGATGGCCCGGGGCTTCGTGCTCGGCGCCACCGCCGGCCGCACCACGCTCAACGGTGAGGGGCTCCAGCACGAGGACGGCCACTCCCTGCTGCTGGCCGCCACCAACCCGGCGGTGGTCGCGTACGATCCGGCGTTCGCGTTCGAGATCGCGCACATCATGGAAAACGGCCTGCACCGGATGTACGGCGAGGAGCCGGAGAACGTCTTCTACTACCTCACCGTCTACAACGAGCCGATCCACCAGCCGGCGGAGCCCGACGGCGTGGACGTCGAGGGCATCGTCAAGGGCATCCACCGCTACTCCCCCGCGCCGTCGCTGGACGGTGACGCTCCCCGGGCGAACCTGCTGGCCTCCGGCACCGGCGTGCAGTGGGCGCTCAAGGCGCAGCAGTTGCTGGCGCAGGACTGGGGGGTGGCCGCCGACGTCTGGTCGGTCACCTCGTGGACGGAGCTGCGCCGCGACGCGGTGGAGTGCGAGGAGTACAACCTCCTGCACCCGGGCGCCGAGCAGCGGGTGCCGTACATCCAGCGCAAGCTGGCCGACGCCGACGGCCCCAAGGTCGCGGTCAGCGACTGGATGCGCGCAGTGCCGGACCTGATCTCCCGCTGGGTACCGGGCGACTGGACCTCGCTGGGCACCGACGGCTTCGGGCTCTCCGACACCCGGCACGCGTTGCGGCGGCACTTCCACGTCGACGCCGAGTCGGTAGCGGTCGCGACGCTGCGGCAGCTCGCGCTGCGTGGGGCGGTGCCGGCTCACGTGCCGGCCGAGGCGGCCAAGAAGTACGCGATCGACGACGTCAACGCCGCCCCGGTCGGCGAGACCGGCGGCGACAGCTGACCCTGGGGCAGTAGTCCCGATCGAACGGGCCCGGCGCGGTGTGACACCGCGCCGGGTCCTTTCGCGTGCGGTGCCCGCGCCCTGGCGCGCTGGGCCCCACCGAGCCAGTCCGCAGGTATGACCCTTCCGGTATCGACGAGCATCTTTTTCGTGTAACACAACGCATCCACAATTGCCGATAGGTGTTTCAGCTTGCCCCAGGGACACCAGGCCGGCCGGTGAATTCACCCCGTCGCGCCCGTCCACCGCCGGCCGGGACGTCACCGCCGCACCGGCGCGCGACGGGAGGGAGCGTTCATGCGAATCGTCCGGATCGGTCTCACCCTGGCCGTCGGCACCCTGGTGGTGTCGATGCTCCCGGCGAGCTCGCCGTCGGTGGCCCACGACCCGGCCACCCCGGCCGGGCGCGCGTCGGCGCAGGAGTTCATGGCCCAGCGCGAACCCACTCAGCAACTCGTCGCGGCTGCCGCCGCGACCTGCACCAACGGCCAGGCGGCGGGCTACCCCTGCCGCAACGTGGACCTGCTGTCGTTCCTGCCGCTGTCCAGCATCGGTGGCAGTCAGGCCAACGACATCTGGGGTTGGACCGACCCGCAGACCGGCAAGGAGTACGCGCTCGTCGGTCGACGCAACGGCACCTCGTTCGTGGACGTGTCCAACCCGACCGCCCCGGTCTACCTGGGCAACCTGCCCGCATACCAGAACCGCACCGCCATCTGGCGGGACATCAAGGTCTACCGGGACCACGCGTACGTGGTGGCGGACGTCTCCGGGCACGGCATGCAGGTGTTCGACCTGACCCGGTTGCGTGGCGTCACCACGCCGCAGACCTGGACGGCCAACACGCACTACAGCCGGTTCGGCAACTCGCACAACATCGCCATCAACGAGCAGACCGGATACGCGTACGCGGTCGGCACGAACACCTGCAGCGGCGGCCTGCACATGGTCGACATCCGCACCCCGAAGTCGCCGGTGTACGCCGGCTGTGTCAGCAACGACGGTTACACCCACGACACCCAGTGCGTGGTCTACCGGGGTCCGGACACCACCTACACCGGGCGGGAGATCTGCGTCAGCTCCAACGAGGACACGGTGACCGTGGTCGACGTGACCACAAAGTCGGCTCCCCGGCAGCTGTCCCGCATCGGCTACAGCGGGCGGGCGTACACCCACCAGGGCTGGTTCACCGACAACCAGCGGTACTTCCTGCTCGACGACGAGTTGGACGAGACCCGGCGCGGGGTGCGGACGCAGACCTACATCTGGGACCTGGCCGACCTCGACGCACCTCGGCACATCGGCACCTACAGCGCCCCGTCCGGGGTCCAGGCCACCGATCACAACCAGTACGTCAAGGGCAGCTACAGCTACCAGGCCAACTACCGGGCCGGGTTGCGCATCCTGGACCTGCGTAACGTGGCCAGCGGTCAGGCCACCGAGGCCGGGTACTTCGACATCTATCCGTCGAGCAACAGCGCCTCGATGAACGGGGCGTGGAGCACCTACCCGTACTACCCGAGCGGCATCGTGGTGGTCAGCGGCATCGAGCAGGGGCTGTTCGTACTCCAGCCGCGCTTGTCATGACCACCACCGACCATCGGCCGGGGGGAGCCGCCGGCCAGGTCGAGGGGGCGTCCCCGCCGGGGCGCCCCCGCCCCGACCCGGTGCCGCCCGGCGGCACCGCGTGGCGGTACGCCGCCGCCACGCTGGTGCTCGGCCTGACCCTGGCCGTCGGCTTCTTCGCCGGTCGCGCGGGTGCGCCGGCCTCCGCTCCGACACCGCAGGCGGCGTCCACCGCGCACCTCGGTCACGGCCCGGGCGGGCTGGAGGTGTCCCGCGACGGCTGGACCCTGACCCTGGACACCCCGGGCCTGACCGCCGGCCGGCCGGGCGAACTGGCCTTCCGGATCACCGACGCGGCCGGCGCGGCCCTCACCACGTTCCAGGAGAACCACGAGCGCCGGATGCATCTGATCCTGGTCGGTCGGGATCTCTCCGGCTATCAGCACGTGCACCCGGAGATGTCGGCCGACGGCACCTGGCGGGTCACTGTCACACCGACCGCGCCCGGCCCGCTCCGGGCCATCGCGGACTTCTGGCCGCAGGGGGCACCGGCGGGCGTCACGCTCGGCATCGACGTGCCGGTTCCCGGCCGGTACGCCTCAGGTCCGCTGGCTCCGCCCGAGGAGACGGTCCTGGTGGACGGCTACACGGTCACCCTCGACGGTGGGCTGCGGGCGGGCGAGTCCAACCAGGTGCTCGTGTGGCTGGGGCATGACGGGCAGCCAGTCAACGACCTGCAACGGCACCTGGGCGCGTACGGGCACCTGGTGGCGTTGCGCCAGGGCGATCTGGCGTACCTGCACGTGCATCCGGCGGCGGCCAGCCAGCCCAGCTCGGTGGTGGCGTTCGGCGTCACCGTGCCGTCGGCCGGCACCTACCGGCTGTTCTTCGAGTTCCGGCACCTCGACGAGGTACGCGTCGCCGCCTTCACCGTGGTCGTGTGACCTGTCGCGCCGGGTACCGACGAGCGGTGGCGGCCCGGGTGCCCCTGGAGGGGACACCGGGGCCGCCACCTTCGCGGGTGACGCCGGGACGCGGCCCGTCAGCCGACGGCGGCCAGATCGGTCAGCCGGGCCAGCGAGTCCTCCAGGTCGGCGCCGACCCGACGCAGGCCGAGCCGAAGCAGGGCAGCCTTGACCGGGCCGGCCGGCCAGCGAACGACGATGAGCCGCACGACCGTGCCGCCCTCCTGTTCGTCGGGTGTGAGCTGGACGTATATCTCGGTGCGCGCCTCCGCTCGGGCACCGGCGCCCTTGGCGCGTTCGCGCCAGCCGATCAGGGTCGGCTCCTGATAGGCGATCACCTCGGCCTCATGCGCGGCACCGCGTCCGGCCTGGACCAGCTGCCGCCGACCGAAGCCCTCCCCCGAGAGGACCTCGGCCGCACGGACCCCGGCCAGCCAGGCCGGCAACTGCTCGGCCCGCTGCACCACGTCCCAGACCGCTTCCACCGGCGCCGCCACGTGCGCGCTGCGTTCCACGAGGATCATTTCCGTCTTCCTCCAGTGAGGACATCCCACAATATTCGGCACTCTATGCGCAAAAACGGACGTATATGGACGGGTTCGTAAAAGACACGCCGAAAGGTATTGCTCTTGGCCGCTCGGGAGCCTATGGCGCACCGCCTCACCGCCCCCTAGAGTTCCGAGCACGTTTCGCGTTTATCGGAGGGCGTATGTCGATCGCACCGATGCCCGAGTTCCCCACCGGCTTCCGCTGGGGCGTCTCCACCTCCGCGTACCAGATCGAGGGCGCCGCCGGCACCGACGGACGTGGACCGTCCATCTGGGACACCTTCGCCCACACCCCCGGCCGGATCATCGACGACAGCAGCGGCGACGTGGCCTGCGACCACTACCACCGGTACGCCGAGGACGTCGCCCTGATGGCCGGGCTGGGGGTCAGCGCCTACCGCTTCTCGGTCGCCTGGCCCCGGGTGCTGCCCAGCGGCACCGGCCGGGTCAACCCCGCCGGGCTGGACTTCTACGAGCGGCTGGTCGACGAGTTGCTCGCGCACGGCATCGATCCGGTCGCCACTCTCTTCCACTGGGACCTGCCCCAGCCGTTGGAGGACGCCGGGGGGTGGCTCAACCGGGACACCGCGCACCGCTTCGCCGAGTACGCGGACGTGGTCGCCGCCCGCCTCGGTGACCGGGTCCGGCTCTGGATCACCCTCAACGAACCCTTCATCCACATGAGCCTCGGACACGCCACCGGCGTCCACGCCCCCGGCCGGATGCTGCTCTTCGACGCCTTCCCGGTCGCCCACCACCAGTTGCTCGGCCACGGGCTCGCGGTCGCCGCGCTACGTGCCCGCAGCACCAGCCCGGTGGCCATCGCCAACAACTACTCGCCGGTGCGCGTCGTCGGGGGCAGCCGGGCCGACGCCGCCGCGGCGGCGACCTACGACGCCCTGCACAACCGGCTCTTCACCGACCCGCTGCTCGGTCGCGGGTACCCGGCGGAATTGGGCTTCGACACCGCCGTGGTCCGCGACGGCGACCTGGACGTGATCGCCGCGCCGATCGACGTGCTCGGCGTCAACTACTACAACCCCACCGCGGTACGCGCTCCCGAGGAGGGATCGCCGCTGCCCTTCGAGTTGGTGCCGCTCACCGGATACCCGCGTACCGCCTTCGACTGGCCGGTGGTCCCGGAGGGACTGCGTGAGCTGCTCGGCTGGCTGCGGGACCGCTACGGCAGGGCGCTGCCGCCGATCCAGGTCACCGAGAGTGGCTGCGCCTACGACGACGCGCCCGACGCCGACGGGCAGGTGCCCGACCCGGACCGGATCGCCTACCTGGACGGCCACCTGCGGGCCGTCCGCGCCGCCATCGACGACGGGGTCGACGTGACCGGCTACTTCGTCTGGTCGCTGCTGGACAACTGGGAGTGGGCCGAGGGCTTCACCAAGCGATTCGGCCTGGTGCACGTGGACTACCGCACCGGGCAGCGCACGCCCAAGTCCTCGTACGCCTGGCTGCGCGAGGTCATCGCGACCGCCCGGCGGGAATCTCGGTGACCACCGTCGACCCCACCCCGGCCTCGCTGCCGGCCGCGCTCGCCGAGCCGACCGTGCCGGTCCGGCGCGGATGGATCGCGCTACTGTTCGCCGCCAATCTCGGCGTCTGGATGGCCTTCTTCACCCCGATCCAGGTACTGCTGCCGCAGCAGATCGGGCAGATCGCACCGACGGAGAAGGAGACCATGCTGGCCGTGGTCACCGGCTTCGGCGCCCTCGCGGCGGTGCTCGCCAACCCGCTCGCCGGTGCCCTGTCGGACCGCACCTGCCTGCGACTGGGCCGGTGGGAGTTCGGCCGTCGGCACGTCTGGACCCTCGGCGGGGCGGTGCTCGGCGCGCTGGCGCTGGCCTTGCTGGCTCAGGCCCGCACCGTGCTCGGGGTGACCGTCGGCTGGGTGGCCGCGCAGGTCTGCTTCAACGCGATGCTGGCCAGCCTGACCGCCGCGGTACCGGACCGGGTTCCGGTCGCGCAGCGGGGCGGCGTCTCCGGCTGGGTCGGCATCCCGCAGGCGCTGGGGCTGGTCCTCGGCGTCGTCCTGGTCACCGTCCTGGTCACCGGCAACACCGCCGGCTACCTGGCCGTCGCCGCCGCCGTACTGCTGCTCGCCCTGCCGTTCGCCCTGCGCACGACGGACGATCCGCTACCCCGCACGCACCGGCCGGTGCTGCGCGGCATGCTCGCCGGGATGTGGGTCTCACCGCGCCGTCACCCGGACTTCGGCTGGGCGTGGATCACCCGGTTCCTGGTGCAGCTCGGCAACGCCTTCGGCACGCTCTACCTGCTCTACTTCCTCACCGACGAGGTCCGGGTCGCCGACCCCGAGGGCGGGCTGCTGGTGCTGATCCTGCTCTACACCGCCGGTCTGATGACCACCACCGTCATCGCCGGTCGGCTCTCGGACCGCTCCGGCCGACGGAAGGTCTTCGTGATCGCGGCGGGCGTGGTGATGGCCGCGGCGGCGCTGCTGCTGGCTGCCGCCCCCACCTGGCCGGTGGCGGTGATCGCCGCGCTGGTCCTGGGCGCCGGCTACGGCGTGTACCTGTCGGTCGACGCCGCGCTGATCACCCAGGTGCTGCCGAGGGCCACCGACCGGGCCAAGGATCTTGGTGTGATCAACATTGCCAACTCCGCGCCCCAGGTGCTCGGTCCGGCCGTCTCCGCCCCGATCGTGGTGCACCTGGGCGGATACCCGGCGCTCTACGCGACCACCGCCGCGGTGACCCTGCTCGGTAGCGTCCTGGTCCTGAAGATCCGCTCGGTGCCCTGAGGCGTACCCCTTGGCCGAATGCGGTAGCGCGTCGCCGTAGGCTGGAGGTCGTGACGGTACGTGTGCGCTTCGCCCCTTCCCCGACCGGTATGTTCCACGTCGGTGGTGCCCGTTCGGCACTCCAGAACTGGATCTACGCCAGGCAGCAGGGCGGGGTGTTCGTGCTGCGCATCGAGGACACCGACGCGGCGCGCAACAAGCCGGAGTGGACCGAGGGCATCCTCTCCGCGCTGGACTGGATCGGTATCGAGCGGGGCAGCTACGAGGGGCCCTACTTCCAGTCCTCGTACGCCGGTGAGCACCGGGCCGCCGCGCGGCGGCTGTACGAGGCGGGCCGGGCGTACTACTGCGACTGCACCCGCGAGGCGGTGCAGGCCCGCACCGGTAACCAGTACACCGGTTACGACGGCTACTGCCGCGACCGGGCGCTGTCCCCCGGTGAGGGCCGGGCGCTGCGCTTCCGCACCCCCGACGAGGGCGCCACGGTGGTGACCGACCTGATCCGGGGCGAGCCGACCTTCGAGAACAAGCTCATCGAGGACTTCGTCATCGCCCGAGGGGACGGCTCGCCAGTTTTCCTGCTGGCCAACGTCGTGGACGACATGACCATGGGGATCACGCATGTGATCCGGGCCGAGGAGCACCTGCCGAACACCCCGAAACAGCAGTTGCTCTGGGACGCGCTCGGGGTGAAGCCGCCGATCTGGGCGCACGTGCCGGTGGTGGTCAACGAGAAGCGGCAGAAGCTCTCCAAGCGCCGCGACAAGGTCGCCCTGGAGGCGTACCGCGACGAGGGCTACCTCGCCGAGGCCATGCGCAACTATCTGATGCTGCTCGGCTGGGCGCCCTCCGGTGACCGGGAGATCGTGCCCTGGTCGGTCATCGAGGACGAGTTCCGGCTGACGGAGGTCAACCCGTCGCCCGCGTTCTTCGACGAGAAGAAGCTGCGCGCGTTCAACGGCGAGTACATCCGGGCGCTGCCCGTGGCCGAGTTCATCGAGGCGTGCCAGCCCTGGCTGACCGGCACCGGCACCATCGCGCCGCCGCCCTGGCAGCCGGCCGAGTTCGACGCGGCCGTGTTCGCCGCGGTCGCCCCGTTGGCACAGACCCGGATCGCGGTGCTCAGCGAGATCGTGCCGAACGTCGACTTCCTCTTCGTCGACTCCCCGCTGATCGACGAGGCGGCCTGGACCAAGGCGATGAAGGAGGGGTCGGCGGAACTGCTCGACGCCGCCATCGCCGCCTTCGAGGCGGTCGATTCGTGGGACGCGGAGACGCTCAAGGTCACGCTGGAGGCGGTCGGCGCGGAGCGCGGCCTCAAGCTCGGCAAGGCCCAGGCACCGGTACGCGTCGCGGTCACCGGCCGTACCGTCGGCTTGCCGCTGTTCGAGTCGTTGGAGGTGCTCGGGCGGGAGCGCGCGCTGACCCGGATACGCGCGGCCCGGGTCCGCCTGGTCTGACCGTCCACGCCGGCGCGCCGGGGCCTGGCGCACCGGCCGGCGTGGCCGGACCGTCAGCGTTCAGCCACGCCGGGCGGCGCGGCGGCGGATCAGCCGGGCAGCGGCCAGGACGGCCAGCAACAGCAGCACCGCGACGGCCGCCCACAACCATCCGCCGCCGGAGGACTCGTCCGACCGGGGCACCGGGCTGACGACCGTCGGCGTGGTCGGTGCCGGAGTGCTCTCCGCCGTACCGGGATCCGTCGGATCGGCGGCGGTGGGTTCCGGGGTCGGGTCGGCGGGCGTGTCGGTGGTCAGCGTGAACCGCACCTCGCCGGTGATCGGGTGACCGTCGGCGGACACCAGCCGGTAGCCGACGATGTACAGCCCCGCCGCGCCGGGAGTGAACGGCACGCTGACCCGGTTGCCGGAGAAACGCGGCTGCCCACCGGCCGCGTCGACATTGTCCGGCCCGGTGACCGTGACCTTCGTCGTGTCCTCGTCGAGCCGGGCCAGAAAGCGCAGCTCGACGCGCTCCGGCGCCTCAGCCACCCGGGCACCCTCGCGCGGGCTGCTGCCGGTCAGCTGGTTGTGCGCAGCCGCCGGCACCGCCGGCATCAGCAACGACACGCCGAACGCCACGCCGAACACCGCTGCCCCGAAACGCGTCAGACGCGCTATCCTGCCCCCCATCATGGCCTCCGCAAAGGTAAAATCCGCCCGCTGCTTCGCGGCTGGTCGTTGGTCGGGTCGCAATCGCAGATAGCTCCAATTAGTGTTCCATCAGCTGCAACCGATCGGCGTTCCGCGGAGTCTTTGAGTGGGTACCTGTCCTGTGGGCACGGTCACCACCGTCGGCCTTCCAACGTGTGTGACCCCTGCAGCACGGCCACCCATCGAACGGGGCGAGGAGGCGGCATGGTCCGACGGATGAGGCGACTGGCCGGAGCGACGGCAGGTGCGGTGGCGGCGCTGCTGCTGTCGCTCACTTCTGCCGAGGTGGCCGGGGCGGCGCCGAAGACGCCACCGGCTGGCGTGGACATCACCGGGCACGGGCTGGCCGAGCCGTTGCGCCTGCGCGCCGACACCCACCCCACGCATGTCGTCGCCGTCATCGAGCAGGTCAACCACAAGGGCCTGGTCCGCCAGTCCGGCGGTCCGAAAAAGGACGACCTCGGTCCGAAGTACACAGTCCTGGTGCTGGCCGGTGACGCTCCGAAGCAGACCTACGACCTCTACCCGAAGGCGGTCGGCGGGCCGCGGGTCTACCGCCCGGCGAAGCAGCCCGAACGCAAGGTCAGCGCGGCCTGGTACCTCGGCCGGGTCAGCATGTCCGAGACGCTGCGCACCGCCGGTGTGCCGCTGGAACGGACCTACGAGGCGGTCAGCGGAGGTGCCGGCGGCGGTGAACGCATCATCCCGGAGGAGGCGCTCAACCCCGCACAGGACATCAACGAGGCGTTCAGCGAGTTGCGCCGCCTGCTCCTGCTGAACGTCGCGGTGGTGCTGGTGATCACCCTCGGGCTCGCCGGGATCGCCCTACTGATCCGCCGCCGTACCAACTGACGCCACCTCCGGGCGCTCGCCCCGCGAACGCGCCGCCGCAGCCTGGCTGGCCTGTCCCGCCGCTCAGCACCAACGACCCGGCGGGCGTTCCCGCCGCAGGCTGCGGTGGGCCGGGCGAACCGGACCGTGCCGGTGCGCTCCGGCCCAGCCGGGCAGGTCACTGCGGCACCCGCTGGCCGTCGGGTCGGTCTGCCCGGCCGTGGACGGCTCTATGGTGCGCTGGCGGGGCACCGGTGGCTCGCCGCCGCGCTGCCGGGCGGACGCGGGGTCGTCCTCAGGGCGTTCCGCCATCCGACCGGTGCCCGGCTCGACCGGATGCGCAAGGCCGGGCGGCCTGCGGTGGTGCTTGGCGAGGGCCGGCTGCTCGTGCGGGCCCGGTCGGCACGGCTCCCCCTGGGCACAGCCGTGGTCGGCCTCCCCGTACGCCATCGGCGTCTCCTCACGCTCGCCCTCACCCGCCGGCGCCCACCCGACGTGCCCTGTCACCGTACTGGCCGGTTCTGACCGGCCGCGCAGCGCGTACCGGTTCGCCCGCCGGCGTACCGGTGCCGACGCCTGCCGTCGAGGTCCAGGTCAGCGCATGTCAGGCTAGGCGGGTGAGCGAGTCGGGCAGCACGGACCTGTCAGCCACGCTGCGCCGGATCGAGCGGGCGGCCGGCGCGCTGGCCACCGCGAGCGTGGTCCGGATGGACGAGACCCTGCCCTGGTTCCGGGAACTGCCGGCCGACCAGCGCTCCTGGGTGATGCTGGTGGCCCAGGCCGGCGCCCGCTCCCTGGTCCAGTGGTTGCGCTCCGGTGGCGGGGCCGCCGAGGGCACCCAGGAGGTTTCCGACGAGGTGTTCGCCACCGCGCCGCAGGCGCTGGCCCGCTCGATCACCCTCCAGCAGACCGTCGCCCTGATCAAGGTGACCATCGACGTGGTGGAGGAGCAGGTCAGCGACCTCGCCGCCCCCGGTGAGGAGCCGCAACTGCGGGAGGCGGTGCTGCGGTACTCCCGGGAGATCGCCTTCGCCGCCGCCCGGGTCTACGCCCGGGCCGCCGAATCGCGCGGTTCCTGGGACGCCCGGTTGCAGGCCCTGCTGGTGGACGCGCTGCTGCGCGGCGACTCGCCGGACGTGCTGGCCAGCCGTGCCGCCGCGCTCGGCTGGACGGACGCGCCACCGGTGGCGGTGGCGGTCGGCCCCTCCCCCGGCGGCGAGGTCGCCGCGGTCCTGCACACCGTCTACCGACAGGCCCGGCGGATCGGGGTCGAGGTGATCGGCGGCGTACACGGCGACCGCCTGGTGATCGTGCTCGGCGGGGCGGCGGACCCGGTCGCGGCGACCGGCAAACTGCTCACCGCCTTCGGCGAGGGACCGGTGGTGGTCGGTCCGGCAGTGCCGAGCCTGGACGAGGCGACCGAGTCCGCCCGGGCGGCGTTGGCCGGTTACCGGGCCGCTCCGGCGTGGCCGGCGGCACCACGTCCGGTGCACGCCGGTGACCTGCTGCCCGAACGGGCCCTGGCCGGCGACGCCGAGGCCCGTCGGCGGCTGCGCCATGACGTGTACGCGGTGCTGGTCCGCGCGGGCGGTGAGCTGCTGGAGACGTTGGACGCCTTCTTCGCCGCCGGTGGCACGCTGGAGAGCGCCGCCCGGGCGCTGTACGTGCACCCGAACACGGTGCGCTACCGGCTGCGGCGGATCTCCGAGGTGACCGGCTTCAGTCCCCTGGCGCCCCGGGACGCCTTCGCGCTGCGGGTCGCGCTGACGGTCGGCCGGCTCGATCCGGTGGTACCGACCCAGACATTGGCCCCACCAGTCAGTAAAAGATCACAGCATGGTGATGACCAGCGTCAGTCTTTGTAGGATCCCTCCAACTGACCTAGTGCGGTTTGGTGCCAGCCGGCACAGCGCAACCCATGGGTATCCAGGAGAGTCATAGACGTGCTCGCCGTACTCTGCCCCGGCCAGGGTTCCCAGAAACCCGGCTTTCTGACCCCCTGGCTCGACCTGCCCGACGCCGAGGCCCGACTGCGCTCGTGGTCCGAGCTGGCCGGCGTCGACCTGGTGCACCTGGGCACCACCGCCGACGCCGACGAGATCCGGGACACCGCACGCACCCAGCCGCTGCTGGTCGCCGCCGCGCTGCTCGCCGCCGAGCAGTTGCCGATGCGCCAGGTCGCGGTGACCGCCGGGCACAGTGTCGGTGAACTCGGTGCGGCGGCGCTGGCCGGGGCGCTACCGGCGACGGCCGCGATCACCCTCGCCGGCGTACGTGGCCGGGAGATGGCCGCCGCCTGCGCGCTGGAGCCGACCGGCATGGCCGCCATGCTCGGTGGCGACCCGGACGAGGTGACCGCCGCGATCGGTGCACACGGGCTGTCAGCCGCCAACCGCAACGGCAAGGGCCAGGTCGTCGCCGCCGGCGCGCTCGACGGGCTGGATAAGTTGGCTGCCGAGCCCCCGGAGCGGGTCCGGGTCGTCCGGTTGCAGGTGGCCGGCGCGTTCCACACCCCGTACATGGCTCCGGCGGAGGCGGCGTTGGCCACCGTCGCCGCCGGGATCACCCCGAGCGATCCGGACCGGATCCTGCTGTCCAACCTCGACGGGACGGCTGTCGACAACGGCCAGGAGCTGCTCGAACGGCTGGTCCGCCAGGTCACCGCCCCGGTCCGCTGGGACCTCTGCATGGCCACCCTCGCCGCCCTCGGCGTGACCGGCGTGATCGAGCTGCCGCCCGCCGGCACGCTCGCCGGCCTGGTCAAGCGCGAGCTTGCCGGTGCCGGTGCGCCGGAGATCGTCACCTTGAAGACTCCGGACGACCTGCCCGCCGCCCGGGAGCTCATCGCCCGGCACGGCACGACGGCGGGCGGTCCGGTCAACGGAACCACTTCACTCACGTCTCGCGACCATGCTGGGGAGGCCTCGTCATGACGGGCAGCCGGATCCTGTCCCTCGGGCACTACCAGCCGTCCCGGGTGGTGACCAACGACGAGATCGCCCAGCTGGTGGAGACCAGCGACGAGTGGATCCGGGACCGGGTCGGCATCGCGACCCGCCGGATCGCCGGTGACGAGACGGTCGCCGACATGGCCGCTGCCGCAGCGGACAAGGCGCTGGCGAACTCCGGCCTGACCGCCACCGACATCGACCTGGTGGTGGTCGCCACCTGCACCTCGATCGACCGTAGCCCGAACGTGGCCTGCCGGGTGGCCGCCAAGCTGGGGATCAACGTCCCGGGGGCGTTCGACGTGAACACCGCCTGCTCCGGCTTCGCGTACGCGCTGGGCACGGTCGACCACGCGATCCGCGCCGGCGCGTCCCGCAACGCCCTGGTGATCGGCGCGGAGAAGCTGTCCGACTTCACCGACTGGACCGACCGCTCCACCTGCATCATCTTCGGCGACGGCGCCGGCGCGGCCGTGGTCACCGCTGCCGCCGAGGACGAGCCGGCGGGCGTCGGTCCGGTGGTCTGGGGCTCGGTGCCGGAGCGCGGCGACGCGGTACGCATCGAGGGTTGGCGGCCGTACGTCGCCCAGGAGGGTCAGACGGTGTTCCGCTGGGCCACCACGGCACTGGCGCCGCTCGCCCTACAGGCGTGCGAACGCGCCGGTGTCGACCCGTCGGAGCTGGCCGCCTTCGTCCCGCACCAGGCCAACGCCCGGATCATCGACGGCATCGCGAAGCGGTTGAACATCCCACAAGCGATCATCGCGAAGGACATCGTCGAGTCCGGCAACACCTCCGCGGCCAGCATTCCGCTGGCCCTGTCCAAGCTGGTGGAGCGTCGCGAGGTGCCCTCCGGCGCCCCGGTGCTGCTGTTCGGCTTCGGCGGCGGCCTGACCTACGCCGGTCAGGTCGTCCGCTGCCCCTGAGACCCCCACGGCGCCCGGCGCCGAGGAGCGACGGGTGGCGTCGCCGCCCCGTCGAGAGAACCCGATGAGAGGAACCCACCGCAATGACCCGTGACGAGATCACCGCCGGCCTCGCCGAGATCCTCGAAGAGGTTGCCGGGGTGAACCCGGACGACGTGGCCGAGGGGAAGTCCTTCACCGACGACCTGGACGTCGACTCGCTCTCCATGGTGGAGGTCGTGGTCGCCGCCGAGGAGAAGTTCGGCGTCAAGATCCCTGACAACGAGGTGCAGAACCTCAAGACCGTCGGGGACGCCGTGAGCTACATCGAGGCGCAGTCCTGATCATGAGTCGCATCGACGTCGTCGTCACCGGGCTCGGCGCGACCACCCCGCTGGGCGGGGACGTCGCGTCGACCTGGGACGCCATGCTCGCCGGCCGCTCCGGGGTGAGTTCGCTCGCCCAGGAGTGGGCCGCGCAACTGCCGGTCCGGATCGCCGCTCAACTCGCGGTCGATCCGGCCGGCCTGCTGGACCGGGTGAAGCTGCGCCGGTTGGACCGTTCCGAGGCGATCGCGCTGATCGCCGCCCATCAGGCCTGGTCGGACGCCGGCCTGGCCGACTCCGGGCTCGACCCGGAGCGGCTCGGGGTGAGCGTCGGCTCGGGCATCGGTGGGGCGCTGACCCTGCTCGCCCAGGACGACGTCCTGGAGTCGTCCGGTCCGCGGCGGGTCTCCCCGCACACCATCCCGATGCTGATGCCGAACGGCCCGGCCGCCTGGGTCGGCCTGGAGTTGGGCGCCCGCGCGGGCGTACACTCCGTGGCCAGCGCCTGCGCCACCGGTGCGGAGGCGATCGCGCTCGGCCTGGACATGATCCGTGCCGGCCGCGCCGACGTGGTGGTGGCCGGCGGCACCGAGGCGGTCATCCACCCGCTGCCGATCGCCGGCTTCTCCTCGATGCGGGCCATGTCGACCCGCAACGACGAGCCGGAGCGGGCCTCCCGCCCGTGGGACAAGGGCCGCGACGGCTTCGTGCTCGGCGAGGGGGCCGGCGTCATCGTGCTGGAGCGCGCCGACCACGCCGCCGCCCGGGGCGCCCAGGTGTACGCGAGGCTCGCCGGCGCGGGCATCACCTCCGACGGCTTCGACATCGTCCAGCCGCACCCGGAGGGGGCCGGCGCGATCCGGGCGATCGCGAAGGCGATCTCCGACGCGGATGTGGCCAAGTCCGACATCGTCCACGTCAACGCGCACGCCACCTCCACCCCGGTGGGCGACCTGGCGGAGATCACCGCGTTGCGGGCAGCGCTGGGCGACCATCCGGTGCTCACCGCCACCAAGTCCATGTCCGGTCACCTGCTCGGCGCGGCCGGCGCGCTGGAGTCGATCGCCACCATCCTGACGATCCGCGACAGCGTGGTGCCGCCGACGATCAACCTGGACGACCCGGACGACGGTCTCACCCTGGAGGTGGCGGCCAACAAGGCACGGCACATGGACGTGCCCGCCGCGCTGAACAACTCGTTCGGCTTCGGTGGTCACAACGTGGCGCTGGTCTTCACCCGGCCCTGAGTCGACGCGGGTGTCGGGGAGCCCGCCTCTGATCGCGGTGTTTCCCGGCATGCTCTGACCGGCGAGCAGCGCCGGCACGACGACTTGACTTCTGCTCGGCGCACCGCTTTGCTGGCTCCCTTGTCGATCATTGACGGGGGTTGGGCACGTGGGACGACGGATCATCACAGCGGCGCTGACCATCGGGCTGCTCGGCGGCTGCGGCGGCACCGAGCAGGGTGCCGGCGGCGCGACCGGAGAGCCGTGGCACGACGAGGTGACCGCCGCGGCCCCCGCCGGCACGGTCGGCGGCGGTGCGCCCTGCCCGCTGCCGGTCACCTTCGAACTGGCCGAGGGCTGGGAGGCGGAGCCGATCGAGACGCCGGACCCCACCGACGAGCTGGGTGACGCGGTGGCTGCGGCGCTGACCGGGCGCGGCGGTTCGACCGTGCGCTGCGAGGTGGACGGCCGTGCCGTGGTACCGGGCTTCCTGCGGGTCTGGACGGCCGACGGCGCAGGCACTCCGGCCCGGCAGGCGTTGCAGGCGTTCGTCACCGCCGAACCGGAGTCGAGCGGCCAGCAGTACCGCGAGACCCGGGCCGGTGACCTCGACGTGGTGGAGGCGACCTGGCTCAGCCGGCGGGCGTTGACCGACTCCGACGTGCGGGAGTGGGCGTTGGCCGTGACGGTGGCCGACCGGACGGTCCTGATCGAGGCGAGCAGCACCAGCCTCGGTGAGCCGCTCGACGTGCTGCCCGCGTACCGGCTGGCCCGCGACACCCTCGTCGCGGCACCCTGACCGCGGCGGGGTCAGTCCGCGCAGGTGGTGGCGGGCAGCCCGGGCACCTTGACCGGGGAGCGGCCCGTCGGGCGGGTCTCGCCGGCAAGCACGTCGGCCAGCGCGGTCATCGAGGCTCGGCTTGACGAGTAGGTGGCCAGCAGCGTGTCCGACTTCGCCTGGGCCAGCACGTACGGGGTGTCCATGGCGACGGTGACGGCCGCGTCGCTCCGCAGGTCCTTCGAGCCGTCGCCGTAGCCGACCAGATGCACGACGGTGCCACCGCTGGGCACCACCTGCACGCCGGCCGAGGTCAGCGCCTCGGTCAACGCCGCCCGGGTGTGCGCCCGCCCGCCCGACGAGGTGACGGTCACCGGACCACGGACGCCGGTGGTGTCGCACCGGCCGCGCAGCACGGTCACCGCGCCAGCGGCCAGCGCGGTGGCCGCCTCGCGATGCGCCGTCGCGCCCAGCGTGGACAACTCCGGTGCGGGTGCGTCGCCCAGGGTGAATTTCATGGTCAGCACGCGGGTGGCCGCCTCGACCAGCCGGCTGCGGGGCAGCGTGCCGTCGCGCAACGCGGTCAGCAGCCCCTCGTACGCCTGGCCGACGTGCGGCGGCATGAGGATCAGGTCGTTGCCGGCCTTCAGCGCCCGCACCGCCGCCTCACCGGGCGGGAAACGACGGGCCGGCGGCATGTTCATCCCGTCGGTGATCACGACGCCCTGGAAGCCGAGTTCCCCGCGCAACACCTCGGTGAGCAGCTTGTACGAGAAGGTGGCGGCCACGCCCGGGTCGACCGAGCGCACGTCGAGGTGGGCGGACATCACGGCCAGCGCGCCGGCCTCGATGCCGGCGGTGAACGGCGGCCACGCCTCGGCCGCCAGCTTGGCCCGGGACTGCGGGAGCCGGGGCAGGTCCTTGTGCGAGTCGACGGCGCTGTGGCCGTGACCCGGGAAGTGCTTGAGAGTGGCCGCCACCCCGGCGGTCTGCAACCCGCGTACCGCGCCGCCGACCTGGTCGGCCGCCCGCTGCGGATCCGAGCCGAACGAGCGGGACCCGATCACGGTGCTGCGGGTCACCAGCACGTCGGCCACCGGCGCGAAGTCGACGTTGATGCCCATGGCGGTCAGTTCGGTGCCGGCGGCACGCCAGGCGGCCTCGGTCAGGTCCGGGTCACCGGCGGCGCCGGCGCCGAGCGCGCTGGGCAGCATGGTGACCCCATCGGTGATCCGAGTGACCACCCCGTACTCCTGGTCGGTGCCGATCAGGAAGGGCGCCGCGCCGGCGGGCAGCCGCCCGGCGGCCTCGCGCAGCCCGGTGGTGAGCCTGCGAACCTGCTTCGGGTTGTCGACGTTCGTGGTCTCCTGGTTGCCCTGGGTGGGGTCGTCCGCGCTGAAGCCCACCAGGATCAGCCCACCCAGGCGGTACTTCTCGACCATTTCGGCGGGTGTGTCCACCCCGGCCAGCGCCCGGTTACCGGCCGCCGAACCGGTCGACACCTTCGTCGCGTGGTCGCCGTACGCGTACGGCATCAGCACCTGGCCGACCAGGTCCTCGTCGGCAAGATCGGCGACGAGGGCGGCGGCCCGGGTGGCCGGGTCCTCGGGCGGGACGCTCGACGGCGGCGCGGGCTCCGTGACCGGGGTCGAGGCGGGGCCCGCCGAGGGGCGTTGGCCGGCCTCGGAACAGCCGGCGACGAGCAGCGCGGTCACCAGGACGAGCGCGGTGGCGACGCGCCGAGGGGTAGTCGACACGCGGACCATCCCACCAGTTCACCGCGTACCGGGCAACTCGACCGCGGCCCGCGCGGCCGGCCGGATCTGCCTATCCGACCCGGGTGAGCAGGGTCACCGGCGCCCCGTCCCCGGCATGGCGGTACGGCTCCAGTTCGGCGTCCCAGGCGGTGCCGAGCGCCTTGTCGAGGGCGTGTGCCAGGGCCTCCGGCGCCCGCGCGCCGGCCATGATGCTGCGCAGCCGGTCCTCGCCGAGCTGAATGTCCCCGGCGGCCCCCACGGTCGCCCGGAACAGGCCCCGGCCCGGCACGTGCATGAAGCGCTCGCCGTCGACCCCGGGACTGGGCTCCTCGGTGACCTCGAAACGGATCATGGGCCACTGCCGGAGGGCAGCGGCCAACTCGGCGCCCGTTCCCGGGCTACCGGACCACCCGCACTCGGCCCGGCGGGCGCCGGGATCGACGGGCTGAGCCGTCCACTGAAGATTGACCGGCGCGGCGAGGACGCGCGCGATCGCCCACTCGACGTGCGAGCACACGGCGAGCGGGGTCGAGTGGACGTATACGACGCCACGCGTTGGCACGGTGACCTCCCGGAGTGCGAGGTGCGTCTTCCCCTACGACCTCGCCCGACCCGGGCTTGTGGAACACATGATGACTGGTGTGACGGATGGTACGCCAGGGAATCGGAAAATCCGCCGCTCGGAATACCCGGACAGGTGACCACGGTTCCACCTCGTGACGCCGCGATGACCAGCCGGCATCGTGGGTCGTGTACAGTTCCATCGGCGGCCTGTGCCGCGTAAGCCTCCGCGGGTCCCGCCTCTGACGGCCCCCGCAACAGCCCCCGGACGTTCCGTCCTCCGTACGTCTTGCAAGGAGTACCTCCGTGGCGAGCAACACCTCTAAGACCGCGCGCGCGTCAGTCCGGGCCGGCCAGGCTGGCCAGGGTGGCGCCCTCAGCGTGCTGGGCGAGTTCAAGTACGTGATCCCGCTCAACGGCGGCAAGCACGCCTACGTGCGGAACCTCACCAACGGCAGGACGGCGCACCTGCGCACCGACTCCGAGGCCTTCATCGAGGAGATCCGGGTGCTGGCTGCCGCCGGCCACGCCGCCAAGATCCGGGCCGAGCTCAACGGTCTCAACGCCGCCCACCCGGGTGACGGCTGGGACGCCACCGAGAAGCGCCTGGTCGAGGCCGGCGTCTTCGAGGCCTGATCGGCCGCGGGCGCCGCGCCCGCTGCGTACCACCTGTGAACGCCCGTCGGGTCGCGCCCGGCGGGCGTTCGCCGTCTCACGCCCGGTCCGGCGGATCCAGCAGGGCGACCTCGCCGGTGGCGAGGTCGTAGACGGCTCCGCTGACGGCGACCCGGCCGGCGGCGACCGGCGGCGCCAGCCTCGGATCGGCGCGCAGCGCGGCCACGGTACGGACCACGTGCCGGCGGACCGCGAGGGGCAGCAGGTCCGGTTCGTCCAGCCCCACCTCGGTGACCGCCGGCGCGATCCGGTCGACCAGATGGGCCAGCGCGCCGGCGGGGCGCCGGCCGGCACGCAGCGACTCGGCGGTCGCCTGCACCGCGCCGCACCGCTCGTGGCCCAACACCATCACCAGCGGTACGCCCAACACCTCGACCACGTACTCGATCGAGCCCAGCACCGCCCGGTCCAGCACGTGCGCTCCGGTGCGGATGACACAGATCGAGCCGAAGGTCTGATCGAAGATCGCCTCCAACGGCACCCGCGAGTCGATGCAGCCCAGCACCACGGCGTACGGCTGCTGGTCGCCGGAGGCGGTCGCGGCCGCCGCGGTCACGTCGTGGCCGTGCACCGGTTGGCCGCTGACGAAGCGCCGGTTGCCGGCGAGCAGTTCGGCCAGAGCCGCGTGCGGCGTGCCCGCGCGGGCCTGGCCGGCCAGCGCGGAACCGGCGGGTACTCCCCCCGTGGTTGCCATGTCCTCAGCCTGGCCGCGCCGTTGCCCGGGCGGAGCCGATCGACGAGATCTTCTCAACAGCCCGGTTGGCGTGTTGTCATGACGGGTAGCCGGTGTTACCACCGGGTATCCCCGGTGTTACGCATCCGTGCGCCGTGGGGAGGTGGCGATGCCGGAGCCGACCGAGGTACGGCTGGGCGACGACGTACGCCTGCACGTCGAGACTGCCGGGCCAGCCGACGCCGAGGTGACCGCTGTGCTGCTGCACGGCTGGACCCTGGACGGGCGCAGTTGGCACCGACAACTGAACGCCCTCCGCGAGACGTTCGGCTCGGTCCGGGTGGTCACCTACGACGCACGTGGGCACGGTCGGTCCAGCTGTATGGCGCTGCCCACGGCGACCCTGGCCCAGCTGGGCGACGACCTGGCCGCGGTGCTGGACGCGGTGGCGCCCACCGGCCCGGTGGTGCTGGTCGGCCACTCGATGGGCGGCATGACGATCATGGAGTACGCGCACCGCCACCCGGACCACTTCTCCCGACGCACCGCCGGTCTGGTCTTCGTCTCCACCACGGCCGAGGGGCACACCCACACCGTCTACGGCCTTTCTCCCCGGATCGCCCGGATCATCCGGCTGGCCGAGACCACCGGCGCCGGGGTTCTCGCCCGCTGCGGCGCCTGGCGACCGCCCCAGGCCCTGTTGCGCGCGCTCCGACCGAGCATCCGGTGGATGCTGTTCGGGGACCGGTGCGACGCCACGGACATCCGACTGGTCACCTCGGCGGTGGCCCGCGCCTCACTACGGTCGATCGGTGGGTTCCGCGCCTCCATCGGCACCCAGCACCGACTGGCCACCCTCACCGCGCTGGCTCACCTGCCGGCGGCGGCGCTGGTCGGCGACCGGGACCGGCTCACCCCGCCGCCGTGCGCGGAGTCCATCGCCGCCGCGCTGCCCGCCACCGAGCTGACCGTCTGCCCCGGCGCCGGGCACATGTTGATGATGGAGCGGCCCGAGGAGGTCAACGCCGCCCTGGCCGGCGTGTTGCGCCGAGTCCTGGACGACCTTCCGACCCAGCGGCGCGTCCACGCCTGACCGTCCCACCCAATGCCGTTCCGCCCAGCTCCGCGGCGGGGCGTAATCTCGTGCGGTTGGCCAGGCGGCGTCACGAGGAGAGCGAGCGGTGGACCAGAGCACCCTGGATCAGGAGATCGCCGCCGAGCAACGGCATCTCGACCGGGTGTACGCGCGACTGGCCGAGCTGCGCCGATCCGCCGTTCGCGCGGAACGGGAGGGCTACCGGCTGGCCCGGGTCGGCAACTTCGGTGCGCTTGTCGAGCGGGACGCGATGGTCTTCCACGCCGCGCAGCGACGCCACCTGCTCGACGCCGAGTACGAGGGGTTGGTCTTCGGCCGACTCGACCTGCGTGACGGGCAGACCCTGTATGTCGGGCGACTCGGTATCCGCGACGAGGACGCCACCACACTGGTGGTGGACTGGCGGGCCCCGGCTGCCGCCGCCTTCTACCGGGCGACCCCGGCCGAGCCGCTGGGCGTCGTCCGGCGTCGGACGATCCAGTCCAGCGGGGAGCGGGTCACCCGGATCGAGGACGACCTGCTGGATCCGGACGCCGCCCCGCCGGAGATGGCGGTGGTCGGCGACGGTGCGCTGCTGGCCACCCTGTCCCGGACCACCGGTCGGGGCATGCGGGACATCGTGGCCACCATCCAGCGCGAGCAGGACGAGGCGATCCGCTCCCCCGGCTCGGGCGTGACCCTCGTCTCCGGCGGCCCGGGCACCGGCAAGACGGCGGTGGCGCTGCATCGCGCGGCGTACCTGCTCTACGCCGACCGCAGCCGGTACGCCGGAGGTGGCATCCTGGTGATCGGCCCCTCCTCGGTCTTCGTCGAGTACATCGCCTCGGTGCTGCCGTCGCTGGGCGAGGACACCGCCACCCTGCGCTCACTGGGCACCCTCTTCCCCGGGGTGGTGGCCACCCGCACCGACCCGCCCGAGGTGGCGGCGATCAAGGGTTCGCTGCGGATGCGCCGGGTGCTGGAACGGGCGGCCCGGGACGCGGTGCCCGACTCCCCGACCGAGTTGCGCCTGCTGTACCGGGGCACGCTGCTGCGGCTGGAGCAGGCCGAGCTGGACGCCGTCCGGGATCGCGCGCTGCCCCGTGGCGCCCGCCGCAACGAGGTGCGTCGGGCCGGCTTCGACGGCGTGCTCGCCGCGCTCTGGGCGCAGGCCCGCCGGCTGGGCATCACCGGGCTGCCCGAGCAGCGCGCCTTCGAGGACGAGCTGATCGACCGCACGGACTTCCGCGACTTCCTGAAGGCCTGGTGGCCACGGCTGCATCCGCGGCACGTGCTCGCCTGGTTGGCCGATCCGCAGCGGTTGCGCCGGTACGGCGGGGGCCTGCTCTCCGGTGCCGAGATCCGGCTGCTGGGTGCGGCGTACCGGGGGCTGGCCACGGACGGCCCGACCGTCGCCGACGTTGCGCTGCTGGACGAGTTGGACGCGCTGCTCGGCAAGCCGATGCGCCCCGCCCGCCCCAAGCGGGACCCGTTCCAGTTGGCCGGTGGGGTGCGTGAGCTGAGCACCTTCGCCGACCGGCAGCGGGCCGCCCGGCAGGCCGCCCGGGAACGCCCCGAGGACTACCGCGACTACGCCCACCTGGTGGTCGACGAGTCCCAGGACGTCTCACCGATGCAGTGGCGGATGGTGGGCCGGCGCGGGCGGCTGGCGTCCTGGACGGTGGTGGGTGACCCGGCGCAGACCGCGTGGACGGGAGATCCGCAGGAGTTGGCCCGGGCCCGCGACCAGGCGCTGGGGCGCCGCCGCCGGCACCGGTTCACGCTCACCACGAACTACCGCAATTCGGCGGAGATCTTCGCGGTGGCGGCGGCCGAGATCCGGCGGGCGTACCCGGAGCTCGCGTTGCCCACCGCGGTCCGTTCCACCGGCATCGATCCACTCCAGCTCGAGGTACCGGCGCCCGAGTTGGAGACCACCGTCGTGACGGCCGCCAGCGCCCTGCTCGGCGAGGTCGAGGGCACCGTCGGAGTGATCACTCCGGTGCCCCGACGGGATCAGGTCGCGGCCTGGCTGGGGGCGCTGGGCGGGCAGCGGTTGCAGGTGGTGACCAGCCTCGAGGCCAAGGGCATGGAGTACGACGGTGTGGTGCTGGTCGCCCCGGCGGAGATCCGGGCGGAGCCCGGCTCCGGGGTCCGTACCCTCTACGTCGCGCTGTCCCGGGCCACCCAGCGGTTGACCACCGTCGACCCGGCCGGTTGAACCCGAACACCGCGACCCGCCAGACGGTTGCATACATAGCGATGTTGGCATAGCTCCGTCCCCGGTCCGACGGACGTCGCAAGGTGTCTGGGTGGGCGCCGGCCATGACCACCACCACGCTGCGGTGTCGAACGCCGCCCACCGCCACTCCGGCCGGCTGTGGGCAGCGTTCGCCCTGCTCAGCGTGCTGATGGCGATCGAGGCAGTCACCGCTCTGCGGACCGGTTCGCTGGCCCTGCTCTCCGACGCCGGGCACATGTTCACCGACGTGCTGGGCATCGGGATGGCCCTCGCGGCCGTGGCTGCCACCCGTCGGGCCGACACGGACCCGCAACGCACCTTCGGGCTCTACCGACTGGAGGTGCTCGCGGCCCTGGCCAACGCCGTATTGCTCTCCGGCGTCGCGGTGTACGTGCTGGTCGAGGCGGTACGCCGCTTCGGCGATCCGCCCGAGGTGCTCGCCGGTCCGGTCCTGGTGGTGGCCGCACTCGGCCTGCTCGCCAACGTCGTCGCGTTCGCTCTCCTGCGTCCAGGGGCGCGGGAGAGCATCAACCTGCGCGGGGCGTACCTGGAGGTGCTGGCAGACCTGCTCGGTTCACTGGGCGTGATCGCGGCCGCCCTGCTGATCGCCGTGACCGACTGGTGGTGGGCCGATCCTCTGGTGGCCGTCGCGATCGCCACGTTCATCCTGCCCCGGACGTGGCGCCTGGGCCGGGCGGCGGTGCGCATCCTGGTCCAGGCCGCTCCGGAACACCTTCAGGTCACCGCGGTGTACGACCGGCTGGCCGCGGTGCCGGGCGTGGCCGACGTCCACGACCTGCACGTCTGGACGTTGACCTCCGGCATGGAGGTCGCCTCGGCGCACCTCACCGTCAGACCGGGCGCCGACGTCGGCGCCGTGCTGGCGGCGGCCCGCTCGGCGCTGCACGAGGACTTCCAGATCGAGCACGCGACCCTCCAGATCGAGCCGCGATCGGATCCCGGGCCCTGCGGGGCGGCACAGTGGTGACCGGAAGAATCGGGTAAAAGGGGTTATTGTCCGCTTTTGATCTGTTCTACTAGTCAACAACTGAACACCAGCAGTAACAGCAGCTGCACCGGTCACATGGGCACCGGTAGGCTCGGACCCGGCCTCCGCCAGGCGGCACCCACCGGTGCCGGCGGCGGCCGCCGCCTAATCGCCCGCCAGGGCGAACCGGGGAACCATGTTCCTGGGGTGTATCCGCGTCAGCGGTAGGGATCTTCCGTCCCGAACCCGTCAGCTAACCCGGTCGGCGGCTGACGGAAGGAAACGTGCATGCCAGCAGTGGCAACGGTAAGACCGGCCGCCCGTACGGCGGCCCTGATCGCCGCCGCGCTCGCCCTCACTCTTGGCGTCGCGCTGGCCCCCTTCACCCCCGCCGCCGCGGCATCGCCGCCATTGCGGGCGGCTGCCCCGGGCGATGTGGACGACGAGGGTGGCACGCCGGCGCTGCGGGCCCAACTGGAGGCCGCCAGCAAGGGCTACCTCGACGCCAAGACCGCGCTCGGCCGCTCGGTCAAGCGCCAGAAGAAGCTTGCCGAGCAGCTCAAGACGACCGAGAGCCAGGTCGCCGAGCGCGGCACCAAGGTCGCCGCGATCGCCGCGCAGGCGTACCGCACCGGGCGGCTGGGCGCGGCGTCGGCGCTGCTCAACAGCGGTTCACCGGCCGGCTTCATGGACCGGGCGGCGGCGCTGGACGCGGTCGCCGCCAACGAGGACCGCGCACTGCGCGAGCTCCAGGCGGCCCGCGACGAGGTCAGCGCCACCAAGCAGGCCCTGGACGTGGAGATCCAGGAGCAGCGCAAGCAGGTGGCCGTGATGGCCAAGCGCAAGGACCAGGCCGAGCGGGCGTTGACCGTGGCCATCGAGCGGGACGAGGCGGCCGAACGGGCCAGGGCCGCCGAGCGGGCCGCCCGGTCACCGTCGCGCAGCAGCGGGTCGAGCCCCACCGCCAAGCCCGCCCCCCGCAACTCGGACGGGTCGTGGCCCTCGGAGTCGTGCAGCGTCAACGACCCGACCCCGGCCAACGGCTGCATCACCCCACGCACCCTGCACGCGCTGAAGCAGGCCAAGTCGGCCGGCTTCACCCGGTACGTCTCCTGCTACCGCTCCGGCGGCTCGGGCGAGCACCCGAAGGGTCGGGCCTGCGACTTCGCCGCCCAGAAGAACGGCTTCGGTGGGGACGCGACCGGAGGCGACCGGACCTACGGCAACAACCTGGCGGCGTACTTCGTCAAGAACGCCGACCGGCTCGCGGTGCTCTACGTGATCTGGTACAGGCAGATCTGGCTGCCCAGCAGCGGCTGGAAGTCCTACAGCGGCGCCCGCGGTGACCCGTCCAGCGACCACACCAACCACGTCCACCTGTCGGTGTACTGACCTCCTCGTCGCGCCGGGTGAACTGCTCTTCACGAGCGGTTCACCCGGCGCTGCGTTTCACCGTTGGCCGGCGGGGCACCGTCCCTTCGGCGCGCATCGACGCGTCCCCTTGGTTACCGTCGTACCAGGAAGCGGTATTTGTCCGCTGACGGGAGGAACGCCATGAACGAGCGAATCGCCAGGCTCGGCGGTACGAACAGGGTACGGTCATGACCGGCCGCGTCATGATCTTCGCACCGACACCGCTGCTGACCGTGACCATCGACCAGCCGAGCGACGCACCCGAGTTGCACCTGCACCCGGGCGGGCAGGGGGTGTGGCAGGCCAGGATGGTGCTGTCCCTCGGCGTCGACGTGGTGCTCTGCGCGGCGCTCGGCGGTGAGGTCGGGCAGGTACTGCAACCGTTGCTGGTCAGCGAGGGAGTCGACCTGAAGGTGGTGGCCCGCGACTCCGGCGGCACCGGCGGGTACGTGCACGACCGCCGCGAGGGGACCCGCCAGGAGATCGTCGACGTCATCGGCCAGCCGTTGAGCCGGCACGAGCTGGACGAGCTGTACAACCTCGCGCTCGGCGAGGGCCTGCGCGCGCCGGTGAGCGTGTTGAGCGGGCCGAACCATCCGTCACTGGTCCCCGCCGACCTCTACCGGCGTTTCGCGGCGGATCTCGGTGCCAACGGTGGTCGCGTGGTGGTGGACCTCTGCGGCGAGCACCTCGCCGCCGTCCTGGAAAGCGGTGTCTTCTTTCTCAAGGTCAGCCACGAGGAACTGATCGCCGACGGGCGGGCCGACGGCGACGACGAGGAGGAGCTCACCCGCGCGATGTACGACCTGCACGCCTCCGGTGCCGAGAACGTGGTGGTCAGCCGGGCCGACAAGCCCGCGTTGGCGCTTGTCGACGGCGAGGTGTTCGAGGTGCGGATGCCGCGGCTGGAAGCCGCCGACCCGCGCGGGGCGGGCGACTCGATGACCGCCGGGGTGGCCGCCGTGGTGGCCCGGGGCGGCGACGTCCGCACGGCGATCCGTACCGGCGCGGCGGCCGGCGCGCTCAACGTCACCCGACACGGTCTCGGCACCGGCCGTCTCGACTCGATCAACGGCCTCGTCGACCGGGTCCGGTTGGAACCGGCGGGCAGCCGTCCCCAGGAGCGGACCACCCCTGACGAACTGGCGCAACGGGCGGGTGGCCGATGACGCTGCGGGTGCTGATCACCAACGACGACGGGATCGCCGCGCCGGGCATCCAGGCGCTGGCCCGGGCGGCCGTCGACCGGGGCCTGGACGTGGTGGTGGCTGCCCCACTGGAGGAGGCGAGCGGCACCAGCGCCGCGATGAGCGCCATGGAGCAGGACGGGCACGTGGTGGTCCACGACCATCCGTTACCGGAACTCGACGGGGTGCCGGCGTTCGGCGTCGGTGGCTCGCCCGGGTTCATCGCGCTCATCGCCGTGCACGGTGCCTTCGGACCGCCGCCGTCGGTGCTGCTGTCGGGCATCAACCGGGGCGCCAACGCGGGCCGCGCGGTGCTGCACTCCGGCACCGTCGGGGCCGCCTTCACCGCTGCGGCCAACGGCTGCCGGGCGATGGCGGTGTCGCTGGACGTGCTCTCGGCCGGTGAGGCGACCGCGGCCAGCGGAGGTGCCGCGGTGGCGGCTGCCGCCCGGGTTCGCGACGCCGAACGGAACTGGGCCACTGCCGCCCACGTCGCCCTGGAATTGCTGCCCCGACTGACCGCCGCGCCGACGGAGAGCGTGCTCAACGTCAACGCGCCGGATCTACCGCTGGGTCGACTGCGTGGGGTACGCCAGGCCACCCTGGCGACCTTCGGCCAGGTGCAGATGACCGTCGCCGAATCCGGGCACGGCTTCGTGCGTACCTCGTTGGAGGAGCCGGGACAGGCGGTACAGCCCGGCACGGATCTGGCTCTGCTCGCCGACGGCTACGCGTCGGTGACTGCGGTCCGGGCGGTCACCGAGGTGGCCGACGTGGACCTGTCCGGCCTCGACCGGGAGTGACCAGGGGCCCCTGCGATGGTCGAGGCGGTCAGGCCCCGGGGAGCACCTCGGGAGCCGTGGCCGCCCCGGCGTAGTAGGGCTCCGGCGCGCCGAAGAGGCCGAGCAGGCCGGTCACCCAGAGCTGCCGGTGGACGAACCGGCTCGGCTCGGTGACGATCAGCTTCACCCCGCTGACCTCGGCGGTCTGGAACCCGGCGACCATCGCGCTGATGCCCACCGAGTCGATGAAGGTGACCAGCCGCATGTTGAGCTCGATCCGGGCCGGCCGCCCCTTGGCCAGCACCTCGGCGATGGCCTCTTTCACCTCGTACGCGGTGTCGACGTCGATCTCCCCCCGAGGGGCGATCTCGATGACACCACCGGGCCGAACCGTCTGCAGGATCGACAGGCTCACGCGAGCACCTCCACTCGCCCGTACGACGGGCGCCTCATCAGTACGCGGGCCGCGACCGACAGTATTCCTTCAACCGCCTCGGTCGCCACCCCTCGGGATGAGCAATTCACGGATGCGGGCACAACAAATCACCCATATCCGAACTTTATTGGCCTTATCACTCAGCGTTCAGCCTCCGCCGACGCCGCCGAACCAGGGTAGCGGGCCGACGCCATCCCCGTCGTTTTCCAGCACTGTCGGCGTGCCCCATGAACAACCGGCCTGACCTGCGCTGGATGCGCGAGAGTGGCGCGGTGTGCCTAGCATCACGAGTGACCCCTATGACGGGAGGACCACCTCATGCTCCGCAGACTCGCCGCGCTCGCCGGTGTCAGTGCCCTACTCGCCCTCGTACTGGCCTGCGGTCTCGGTGGCGGTGGCGGTGACGACGACGATGACGATGACGACGACTTCGCCCGCGCCGCAGCGGTGGCGGTCGCCGTCCGCTAGCCCGGTGCGGCGAACCCGGTGCGGTCCCGGACCGCACCCTGGGGGAGCACCTGCCCGTCCGGTCGGGGCGAGCGTTTCGGTGGTTTGCGTCCGGGTCGGTGTGGGCACAGCCTCCGATGCGAACCGCCCACCGGCCGGACAACGCCGCCGACAGCTGATGCGTGCACCGGCTCCGGCACTGTCGAGGAGGGAACCACATGTTCGGAACACATCTGCTGGAGCGCCGCAGCAAGCCGGAGCGAATCGCGGACCAGGCCTGGCAACACCTCGTCGCGGCGGTGAACAACGCCGGCGACAGCATCCGCGACACCGCCCGTACCGCCCGCCACAGTTCCGCCGGTCTCGCCGGCGACGCCGGTGACCTGGTCGAGTCGGCCGCCGAGGAGGCCCGTCACCGGGCCAGCCGCGCCTTCGACGCGCTTGCCGGACGCCGCCCGGCGTTGCCGTGGACATTGCTGATCGGCGCCGCCCTGGTCGGTGCCGCGGTCGGCTGGGCCGCCGGCACCGCGGCACGCGCCGCCGGGAGCCGGGACCGGGCCCTCGAGGACATCGAGTTCGTCGACGTGGACCGACCCGACTCCCCCACCGACCCGACCAATCCCGTCAGCTGACGGTCTCCGCGACGACGGGCTCCACCGACCGAGGGGTCGGGCGGGGCCCGTCGTGCTGTCATCCATCAGCCGCGCACCCACCGGAACTTCTGGGCGGTTCCAGTCCGGGCGGCCGACCTCGTCCGATCCGGGTGAGGCCAATTCACCCGGACGGTCACCAGGCTCGGTCGCGGCGAACCTGGCGGGCCGGCCCGCCGGTCCGCGCCGCCGTGGTGAGAAGGGAGCGACCGATGGCCAGTATCTCGACGATCAACCGCACCGACCAGGACATCCAGTCCGCGGTGCTGGACGAACTCGACTGGGAGCCCCGGGTCCGGCCGCACGAGATCGGGGTGGCCGTCACCGAGGGCGTGGTGACGTTGACCGGGCAGGTGGACAGCTACGCCAAGAAGTGGGCGGCCGAACGCGCCGCGCACCGGGTCACGCAGGTGCGGGCGGTGGCCAACGACCTCGCGGTGCGCCTGGTGACCGGCGCGGAACGCACCGACCCGGAGATCGCCGCCGCGGTCCAGCACGCCCTGCAATGGCAGGCGTTCGTGCCGGTCGACGCGCTCGACGTGACGGTCTCCCAGGGCTGGGTCACCCTGCACGGCGAGGTCGAGTGGGAGTACCAACGCCGCGCCGCCGAACAGGCAGTCGGTCAACTGAAGGGCGTACGCGGGGTCAGCAACGGCATGAGCGTCCGGCCGTCGATACGTCCGGACGGCGCCCTGCTGGCCCGGCGCATCGTCGACGCGCTGGCCCGCAACCGCGCCACCGACGCGGAACAGGTGACGGTACGCGTACACGGCGACACGGTGCTGCTCGGCGGACTGGTGCACTCGATACCCGAACGCGCCGAGGTGGAACGGGTCGTCTGGTCCGCTCCCGGCATCCGGGAGGTGCAGAACCACATCGCGGTCGCCCCGGTGCTCCGCTGAGTCGCTTGGAACCACCCGGGTCGGGTGAGTCGCGCTCACCCGGCCCGGTCCGAGGCTGGGGGGTATGACCGATCAGCTGACCACGCCCCTACAGGTCACTGCGCGACTCCGCACACCCGTCACCGAGCACGACCACATCCGTGGTCCGCTGAACGCACCGGTGACGATCGTCGAGTACGGCGACTTCCAGTGCCCCTTCTGCGCCCTCGCCCACGCCAATCTGACGGAGGTGCTGCGGCAACGCGCCGACACCGTCCGCCACGTCTACCGTCACTTCCCGATCACCAACCTGCACCCGTACGCCGAACGGGCCGCCGAGGCCGCCGAGGCCGCCGGACGGCGGGGTCGGTTCTGGGAGATGCACGACTGGCTCTACGAGCACCAGGACCAGTTGGATCCGGTGCACCTGACGCTCGGTGTCGAACAGCTCGGCCTGCCGGTCGACGAGGTGGAGGCGGAGATCGGACGGCACGCCCACGGCGACCGGATCCGGCACGACTTCGTCGGTGCCATCCGCAGCGGAGTGGCCGCCACCCCCACCCTCTTCGTCAACGACGTCCGCCACGACCGTGACTTCACCCCACCCACCCTCCTCACCACCATCGACACCGCCACCCCCTGACCCTCGTTGATCATGAAGTTGTAGTCGCGCCACGTCGGGGCGGGGCACAACAACTTCATGATCAACAGGAACGGGCCCGGGGGGTCGGGGAGGTCAGATGAGGTGGAGTTGGCGGGCGCGGCGGACGGCGTCGCGACGGCGGGTGGCATCGAGCTTGCGGTAGATGTTGCGGACGTGGGTCTTGACCGTGTTGACGGAGACCGACAGTTCGGCGGCGATCTCCACATTGGACAAAATGCTCTGCAGGTACCGCAGGATCGTCAGCTCCCGCTCGGTGAGCGGCTCGTCCAGCGGTGGCACCGCCGCGTCGGCGGCGCCTGAACCGCCCGCCTGTCCGGTTTGCGCGTCGACGGCGCGGACCAGGTCACTCACCAGCGACCAGTGGGCGGTACCGGAGTCGAGGTGGGCGGTGAGCAGTTCCCGCAGTCCCGGCTCGGCCTGTCTGAACGGGCGACGGTAATCCTCCGGTGCGGCCAGGTCGAGCGCCTCTTCCAGCATCCGGCCCGCCCGACGGTCGTCACCGGCGCGGATGGCCAGCGCCGTGGCCAGCAGCGCGGCGTCGAGGCGTACCGGCAGCGGCCAGTCGGCCGCCGGTGCGGCGGTCCAGTCCGGCAGCAGACGGTCGGCGGCACGTGGGTCACCGGCCCGCAGTTCGGTCCGGGCCGCCGCGACGGCAAGCGCCGCCGCCGCACCGGTCATCGGCCCGACCGGCGGCTCACCAGCCAGTTCCCGGGCGGTCTGTACGTCGCCCCGCGCGCTGTGCAGGTCCAGTTCGGCGGCGCGCAGCCACGCGCCCAGCTCACCGCCACGCGCGCCCCACCCGGTGCGGGCCTCCACCAGCAGCCGGTGGCCGACACTCGGCTCACCCTCGTCGAGGCGCAGGTACGCGCGGCACCAACCGGCCACCGCGCCGGGCACCGGTTCCGCACCGGCCGGCGCGGCCAGCCCCAGGTGTGCCTCGGCCTCCGCCGGCTGGTTGCGGTGCAGCGCCACGACGGCCAGCGCCAGATGCGCGTACCCGCAGTCGAGCAACGCGGCCCAGCCCTGGCAGGCCGGCAGGGCCAACGCCGCCCGGGCCAGTTCCTCGGCGGCGCGCAGCTGTCCACGCAGCGCCGCCACCAGGGACCCTCGGCTGGCACAGATCAGTTCGGTGCGCGGACGTGCCGCCTCGCGGGCGGCCGCCAGCGCTTCGGCGAAGCCGGTCGCCGCCCCGGTCAGGTCGCCGTCGTCAAAGGCGAGCAGGGCGAGCGCGGTGCCGGCCACGGCCCGTACATCGGCGTCCTCTCCGGCGTGGCCAGGCGTCCCGGCGACACTGCTGCCGGCCGCCGTTGCGACGGCGGATACGGGCGGCGGGTCGCCGGTCGGGTGTCCACCGTCGGTGGCGAGCAGGCGGGCGGCGGCGTCGCGTACCGGCGGTGGGTCACCCGCGAGTCGGGCCAGGGTGAGTTCGACCGCGGCGACCAGCCGGCCGAACCGGGACCGGCGCGGTTGCGGCAGCCGCCGGAGGTGCCCGCCGGCCAGCCGCAGGTAAGCCTCGGCCGCCCCGGTGTCGCCGTCGAGGGCCCGTTCGGCGGCGCAGGCCAACGCGAGTTCCGGGTCACGTTCCACCGCCTCCGGCGGGGGTGGCGCGGGCACCGGCCCGACGCCGGCCGGCCGCTCGTACGGCACCAGTTCCGGCCAACTGATCACGAACAGATCGGTGGCGGCGGTCCAGTCACCGGCGGCGAGCGCGTGGCGCAACGCGTCGGCGGGTCGGCCGTTGCCGGCGTACCATCCGGCCGCCCGCAGGTGCAGGTCGCGCAGCTCCGCTGCGGGCAGCCGGACCAGTTCGCGGTGCAGCAGGTCGGTCAGCAGCGGATGGCACCGGTACCACACCGGCCGGCTGCCGTCGTGGTGGAGCAGGCCGCTGTCGTCGGCGAGTGTACGCAGGCGTTCCTCGGCGTCCGCGTCGCCGCTCAGTGCGGCGGCGAGGCCGGCGCAGACGGCATCGACGATCGCTGCGCGGCGCAGCAACTCACGGTCCGTCGGCTCCAGCCCGGCCAGCGGCTCCGCCCGCAGATAGCCGGCGATCTCCGGCTGGTCGGCGCCGAGTTCGCCGATCCAGCGCTCCGGGTCCGGTTGGTCGCGCAGGGCGAGGGCGGCGATTCGCAGTACGGCCGCCCACCCCCCGGTGCGCTGCCGCAGCCGGGCCACCGCGGCGGCCGGCACCGCCACCCCGTGCGCGGTGAGCAGGTCGGCGATCTCGTCGCCGGTGAAGGCCAGGTCGTCCGGGCCGATCTCGGTCAACTCTCCGGCCAGCCGCAGCCGGTGCACCGCCAACGGCGGACCGGTCCGTCCGGCCGCCACCAGCCGTAGCCGCTGCTCGCTGTGGCGGAGCAGGAACTCCAGACCGGCCAGCGCCGCCGGCTCCGTGATCAGGTGCAGGTCGTCCACGATCAGCACCACCGGCCGTTCCCGGACGGCGAGGGCGGCGGCCATGATCTCCAACTCGTCCGGACGTGGCGCCCGGTCGGGCATCGGCGTCTCCGCCGGATCCGCGACGGAGCGCAACGCGGCGCCGAGGTACGACCAGAGGCGGTCCGGGTCGTCCCCCGCCTCGACCGACACCCAGGCCGGAACCGGGGCCTCCGGTTCAGCCTCCTGCCGCATCCGTCGCCAGCTGGCCAGCAGCGTCGTCTTACCCCAACCGGCGGGTGCCCGGAGCAGGGTGACCGGGCGGGTCACCGCCTCGTCGAGCAACCGGGCCAGCCGGGGCCGGAGCACCATCGTCTCGCCCGGCACGGCGGGTGCCAGCCGGGAGGCCAGCAGGGGTGGGCCGCCCGACGGGCGGACCCCTGCGTCGGCCTGGACGGTGCTGCGGTCATCCGGCATCCGGCCCACCCCCACGGACGCGTGCTTCCTCCCCCGGCCCTGCGGCGGGCGGTTACCCGACCCGCGACCGTTCACCCCTTCCGGGGGAACCGGGTTCACCCCGCCAGCGGCAACGCTGGCCCTGAGCTGGGCGGACGCGTCGCGGATCCCACCGGGTCACCCGCCGACGCCGCTCGGTGCGACGGCACGACACGGCTGGAAGCGGGGGTCGGAGGTACGAGTGGGACAGGTCGGGACAGTTGTCGCGGTGGCCGGCGCGCTCGGCGTGGCGGCTGCCCGGGCCGCGCGTACCGCCGTCATCCGGCAGCGGAGCCGGCACCCACGGCACCCGGGAGGTTGGCAGGTGGTGACGGTCGACCGGCCGCCGGAGCAGGTGCTGCCGACCGGGGCCTGGCCGGTGCCGCTCCGCCGCCTCGACGGTGCCGTCGAGGTCGCGGTGGCGCGTGCACCGGGTGGCCGGGGTACCGAACTGGCGGCCCGGCCACGGCCGCACGCGGCCTGGCCCGGGCTCGCCGCGCACCTGCTGGGCGACGATCCCGGCCTGCTGGTACGGCAAGCGTTGTGGCAGGTCAAGCAGCTAGCCGAGACCGGCGAGGTGCTGCGTGCCGACCCGATGCCCGGCGAGCGCGGACCGGTGGTGCCGGTCGGCACCTCCCGACCGCCGACGGACGGGCGGCCACGGTGAGAGCGCTGTGCTGGACCACCGGTGGCGAGTTGGCCGTCCGCCAGGTGCCCGATCCGGAGCTGCGCAACGACCACGACGTGATCGTCCGGGTGCGGCGCAGCGCCACCTGCGGTGCCGACCTGCCGCTGCTCAGCGGGCAGGCGCCGGGCCTGGCCGCCGGTGACGTGCTCGGCCACGAGTTCCTCGGCGACGTGGTCGAGGTCGGCCCGGGAGTACGTCGGCACCGGATCGGCGACCGGGTGGTGGTCTGCGCGTCGGTGGCCTGCGGTGCCTGCTGGTACTGCCGGCGAGGGCTACCGTCGTGCTGCGACAACGGCAGCAGCGACCCGACCGCGAGTGAGGCGGAGTGGGGTCACCCGGTGGCGGGCTGCTTCGGCCAGCCCCGGGCCGCAGGTGGTTTCGCCGGCAGTCACGCCGAGTACGTCCGGGTGCCGTACGCCGACGTCGGGGCGTTTGCGGTGCCGGAGTCCGTCGGCGACGACCGGGCCCTGTTCGCCTCGGACGCCGCGCCGGCCGGCTGGCTGGGCGCGGAGGGGGGCGAGGTGCGCCCCGGTGACGTGGTGGCGGTGTGGGGAGCGGGCGCGGTCGGTCAGCTGGCCGCCCGGACAGCCTGGCTGCTCGGCGCCGAGCGGGTGGTCGTCGTCGACCGCCACCCCGGGCGGCTGCTGATGGCACGGCAGCACGTCGGCGCCGAGACCATCGACCGGCGGGACACCGACGTCGCGGCGCAGCTGCGGGAGTTCAGCGGCGGGCGGGGGCCGGACGTGTGCGTCGAGGCGGTCGGTGGCCCGGCGGGGGAACACCGCTCGCTCGCCGACCGCTTCACCGGCCGTGCCCGGGTGCCGGAGGCGGTCCGGGAGGCGGTGTACGCGTGCCGCAAGGGTGGCAGCGTCTTCGTCCTCAACGGCGGCGTCCGCCACGTGGACGCGTTTCCGGCCGGCATCGTCGTGCACAAGGGACTGACCGTGCGCGGGGGACGCCAACACGGTCAGCGGCACATCCCGATGCTGCTGGATCGGATGGCCCGCGACGAACTGCGTACCGAGCACCTGGCCACGCACCATTTCCCGCTGGAACGGGCCGCCGAGGGGTACGCCCTGTTCCGGGACCGGCCCGAGGAGTGTCTACGCGCCGTGTTCACCCCGCACTGAGCAGCGACGGGCGGATCGGCGGCGGCGGTGGCATGATCGCGGGATGGCTGCCCAACGGTCGTACGACGTGGTGCTGTTCGGGGCGACCGGGTTCACCGGTGGGCTCACCGCCCGCTACCTGGCCCGGCACGCGCCGCCGGGGCTGCGCTGGGCGATCGCCGGCCGCAGCCCCGACAAGCTGGCCGCGGTCCGGGACCAGGTGGCCACCATCGACCCGGCGCTGGCCGGATTGCCGCTGCTCACCGCCGACGTCACCGATCCCGCCTCGTTGCGCGCGGTGGCCGCCGACGCCCGGGTGGTGGCCAGCACCGTCGGCCCGTACGTCCACCACGGTGAACCGCTGGTGGCCGCCTGCGCCGCCGCCGGCACCGACTACCTCGACATCACCGGCGAACCGGAGTTCGTCGACCGGATGTATCTGCGCCACCACGCCGAGGCGGTGCGCACCGGCGCACGACTGGTGCACGCCTGCGGCTTCGACTCGGTCCCGCACGACCTCGGCGTCTGGTTCACGATCAAGCAGTTGCCCGCCGACACCCCGATCACGGTGGACGGGTACGTGCGGGCGGGCGGACGGTTCTCCGCCGGCACCTACCACTCGGCGCTGACCGCCTTCTCGCGTACCGGTGAGGCGTCGCGAGCGGCCCGCGAGCGCCGCGCCGCCGAGCCTCGCCCGGCCGACCGCCGGGTCCGGGCCGTGCCGGGCCGCCTGGCCCGCTCGTCGGACCTGCCGGTCTGGGCGGTGCCGCTGCCGACCATCGACCCGCAGGTGGTCCGCCGCTCGGCGGCGGCCCGCCCCGAGTACGGTCCGGATTTCCGGTACCGGCACTTCGCGGCCGTGCGGCGGCTGCCGACGGTGCTGGCCGCAGGTGCGGGGCTCGGTGCCGTGGTCGGGCTGGTGAAGCTGCCGCCGACCCGACGCTGGCTGCTCGGCCGGCTCGCCTCCGGGCAGGGACCGAGCGCTGAGCAGCGGGCGAAGTCGTGGTTCAAGGTCCGTTTCGTCGGCGTCGGCGGCGGGCGACGCGTGGTGACGGAGGTGGCCGGCGGCGACCCCGGCTACGACGAGACCGCGAAGATGCTCGCCGAGTCGGCGCTCTGTCTGGCCTGCGACGACCTGCCGACCACCGCCGGTCAGGTCACGCCGGTCACCGCGATGGGCGACGCGCTGCTGCGTCGGCTCACCGCCGCCGGCATCACCTTCCGGGTGCTGAAGGAGGAGCCGGTCGCTTGACCCTCGACCAGGTCGAGGGGGCAGGATCGGGCCGTGGACGGTGACCTGCGCAGCATCGGTGAACTGGCTCGGGCCAGTGGGTTGACGGTGAGCGCGCTGCGCTTCTACGACGCCGCCGGGGTGCTGGTTCCGGCCCGGGTCGATCCGGTCACCGGCTACCGGTGGTACGCCGACGACCAGGTGGCACCAGCCCGGCTGGTGGCCGGGCTACGCCGGATCGGCCTGCCGGTCGCCGAGATCGCCCGGGCGGTACGCGCGGAACCCCTGGTGGTGCACCGGCTGCTCGACGCGCACCTGGGGCGGCTGGCCGACGGACTGGCCGAGGCGCGGCACGAGGTCGCCCGGATCCGTCGCCTGCTCGCCGACGACCAACCCCCGCCGGCCACCCGACTCGTCCTGACCGGGCGTGCGCTGGCCGCCGCCGTGGACGCCGTCCGGTTCGCGGTCGGCACCGATCCGGCGCTGCCGGGGCTGGCCGGCGTGCTGCTCGACGTGACCGACGAGGGGATACGGCTGGTGGCGACCGACCGGCACCGGATGGCGGTGGCGACGGCCGGCGCGACGGTACGCGGTCCGGCGGTGCGTGCGCTGCTGCCGGTGGCCGCGGTCGACCGGCTGCGCCGACTGTCCGGCGCGGCGGCCACCGGCGAGGTACGGCTGACCCTGGTCGGGAGGCAGGTCGTCGCCGACGGCAGCGGGCGTCGGTTGCGGGTGACGACCCTGCCGTACGACTTTCCCGACTACCGCTGCCTGCTGCCGGCGGCGACCGACGGGCCGGCCCGCCGGGTACCGGTGGACGCGCCGTGGCTGGTCGCCGCACTACGGTCGGGAACACCGACGGTGACCCGGGAACATTTGGGCGGCCCGCTGCCGGTGACCGTGTTGGGGCTGGGCGGCCGGGAGACGCTACGCCTGCTCGGCCCGGACGAACTGACCGACGACCCGGCCGGTCGGGCCGACACCGAGCTGCGGGTCGGCGTCAACGGGGGGTACCTGCTCGACGCGCTGCACGCGGCGGGCGGTCCGCGGCTGGTACTGGAACTGGACGGCCCGGTCACCCCGCTGGCGATTCGCCGGCCCGACGATCCGGCCGCCTTCTCCATCCTGATGCCGATCCGGCTCTGACCGCGGCGACCGTCCAGGTCCGGCGCGGACCGGGCGTCGGAAACCGCCGGTCCGGGGTGGGTCGGGTGCGGGAGGCGGGGCGATTCGGGCGCGACGGTAGCATCTGGAGGTCCACCCGAGCCCGGACGGAGGCGTACGGAGCAGCATGCTCGACATGGAGTTGATCCGGAAGGATCGCGACGCGGTGGCGGCCGCGCTGGCGAAGCGGCTGGACGCCGCCGAGGTCGACCGGGTGCTGGAGGAGATCCAGCAGCTCGACCGGGAGCGCCGCCGGCTGATCAGTGAGATCGACGGGGAACGCCAGCGCCGCAAGGCCGAGGCCCGGGCGTACGCGCAGGCGAAGCGAGCCGGTGTCGAGCCGCAGGTCACCTCGGACGACGGTCGGAAGCAGGTCGCCGAGCTGGAGGCGGAACTCGACGAGGTGCAGGCGCGGTTGCGCACCACCATGAGCGAGCTGCCCAACCTGCCCGCCGAGGACGTGGTGCCCGGTGGCAAGGAGGCCAACCGGGTGGTGAAGACCTTCGGTGCGCCACCGGCCATCGAGAAGGTCCGCGACCACGTCGAGCTGAGCCGGATGCTGGGTCTGGTCGACCACGAACGCGGCGTCAAGCTCGGCGGCTCCGGCTTCTGGATGTACACCGGGCTGGGTGCCCGGCTGGAGTGGGCGCTGATCAACTGGCTGATCGAGCGGAACATCGAGGCCGGGTACGAGTTCCTCCTGCCGCCGCACCTGCTGCTGGACACCGCAGGTTTCGCCGCCGGTCAGTTCCCCAAGTTCTACGACGACGTCTACCACCTGGACAAGCAGTCCGCGCCGCGTGGGCAGTTCCTGCTGCCGACGGCGGAGACGGCGATCCTCGGTGCGTACCAGGACGAGATCCTGGAGACGACGAAGCTGCCGCTCAAGGTGTTCGCCTACACCCCGTGCTACCGGCGCGAGGCGGCCGGCTCGCACTCCGACGAGCGGGGCACCGTGCGGGGCCACCAGTTCAACAAGGTGGAGATCTTCCAGTTCACCCTGCCCGAGCAGGCCGACGCGGCGCTGGAGCAGATGGTCAGCCACGCGGAGAGCCTGGTCGAGGGGTTGGGTCTGCACTACCAGCGCAGCCTGCTCGCGGCCGGCGACTCCAGCGCGTCGATGCGCAAGACCCTCGACATCGAGGTGTGGATGCCCAGCACCGGCAAGTACAAGGAGGTCTCGTCGGTCTCCTGGGGCGGTGACTACCAGGCCCGCCGGGCGGCGATCCGCTACCGCGAGCCGGGCGGCAAGCAGACCCGCTTCGTGCACACCCTCAACGGCTCCGCCCTGGCCACCAGCCGCCTCCTCCCCGCCATCCTCGAACAGTTCCAGCAGCCCGACGGCTCGGTCCTGGTCCCCGAAGTCCTCCGCCCCCGCCTGAACACCGACCGCCTAACCCCCTGACCCGCTCGTGTTGATCATGAGGTTAGCGGCAGTTTCAGAGATCAACAACGCCGCTAACCTCATGATCAACGTGGCAGGGCGAGCGTCGAGCGGCGAGCGGGCGGGCGTCAGGTGGCCAGGGCGGTGACGCGGCGGGTTAGGTCTTCGCCGTCGAGCCAGCCCTGGTGGATGATCCGGCCGTCCCGGTCGATGATGACGAAGGTGCTCTGCTCGACGACCTCGAAGCGCCGCCAGATCGCCCCCTTGCGATCCTCGATCTGCGGCATCGGGCCGAGTTCGAACTCGGTGACGAAGTCGGTCATCGCCTTGCGTTCACCGAGCCCCGCGACGCCGATGATCGGCACGGTCTCCCGGAAGCCGGGCTCGATCTCGGCGATCGTCCATGCCTGGCTGGCGCAGGTGGCGCACCAGGGTGCCCAGAACCAGAGCACCACCGGCCGGCCCGCCAGGGTGGCGGCGTCGAAGGCCGCGCCGTCCAGGGTGGTGCCGGTGAACCGCAGGGTGTCCGGCACCGGGCTGGCCGGCCCGGTCGACGGGGACACGGTGGCGGACGTCGGCGCACCGGCCGGCGGGGCCGCCTCGGCGTCCGGACCGGTGCCGCATCCGGCGGTGGCCAGCACGGCGGCGAGCAGGGCGGCGGTGACCGCCCCGGTGGACCCTCTCGTCGTCGAAAGCGATCCCATCCGCGTCTCCTTCGGTTCACTCGCGCCCACCCCGGCGGCCGTACCGCCCGGGTGGGCGGCTCAGGCCTCGGTCAACCGCAGCGCCAGCGCCGGACAGACCTTGACCGCCTTCACCGCGCCCTCCCGCAACCAGGTCGGCACGGGGGTGGGCGGAAAGGCGGGGTATCCGTTCTGGTCCAGCCGGATGAAGTCCGGCACCACGTGGGCGCAGAGGCCGTGCCCGTCGCAACGGGACCAGTCCAGGACCAGCTTCTGTGGGTCGGGGTCGGGGGCGCCGGGTAGACCCATCATGCCCTTGACCCGCCGTCCGCAGCCCTCGCCGGTGGTGTGCTTCTTCAGGTCGTCGGCGAAGACCTCCATGGCCGAGAGCGCGAAGCGGGACGTACCGTCGGGGTGGCTGCACGCGCCACGGCCCTTGACGTCACCGGCGGCGGCCCGGACGACCTCCACCGGCGCGCTGCCGGAGACCGCCAGGTCGACGGCGCGGGCCAGGTCGGGCAGGCCCCGCTTGCACGGGCCGCACTGCCCGGCCGACTCGCCGGCCAGGTAACGGACCACCTGCGCCGCCTCGCCGAGCGGGCAGGTGTCGTTGGCCAGCGGGACGATGATGCCAGCGCCGAGCGTGCCGCCGACCGCGGCGAGCCCCTTGCGGGAGACCTCGGCCCGCTCCGCCGCCTCCCGGGTGATCCACTTGCCGTGGTAGCCGCCCATGAGGATGCCGGGACCGTCCGGCACCTCGCAGAGTTCGAGGATCTCGGCCAGCGGGGTGCCGGCCGCGCACTCCACCACCGCGTGGCGTTTCGCCGCGCCGGTGATGCTGAGCAGCACCGTGCCGGGCTCGTCGTCGGTGCCGAGCGCCGCGTACTCGTACGGGCCGAGTCGGGCGGCGATCGCCATCTGGGCGTACGTCTCGGCGTTCGACAGCAGGGTCGGCATCCCGCCGACGCCGGAGTCGCTGGCCCGCCTCTTGGTGCCGGGCGGGATGTGCGGCAGGCCGTTGATCCCGTTCACCAGCGCGCCGCCTTCACCACTGATGAACCGGTGTGGCACCGTCACGACGCTCGTCGGTGCCGGCATCCGGCGCTCGTCCAGGGCCTCCATCAGGGAGTCCCGGCCCACCAGGTCGTCGGCCACGCAGAGCACGATCTCCTCGGCGTCCAGCGCGAACGCGGCCAGCGCGGCACCGTCGAGAATCAGGTGCGGTGCCCGGGTGAGCAGGACCTTGTCCTTCCAACTGGCCGGCTCACCCTCGGTGGCGTTGACCACGACCACGGGCGGCAGATCCTGACGTTCACAGGACTCCAGCACCGCCCGCAGCTTCCGCGCGAACGGGAATCCGGCCCCGCCCTTGCCCTTGAGCTGGGTGCCCTCCGCCAGCCGCAGCAGGTTGGACGGTTCCATCGGGCTGATCGGGCCGTGCACCAGCTCGTGGGCGCGCAGGTCTAGCCGGCCGAACTCGGCGAACCCCGCGGTGAGCCGGGGCTCACCGACGGCGGCCACCGGGGGAACGGTGGTCCGCATCGTCACTTGGCCTCACCCCGCAGCCCGGCCCAGTAGGCGCCGTCCACCGAGTCCGGGTCGGCCCGGCGGCGACGTCGGCTCTCCGCCGACGAGGCCCGGCGGGCACGTCGGGAGGCCAGGTCGACCAGGGTCGGGGTGTCGTCGTCGGCCACGTCGTCCGGGCTGTACCGGGCCGGCGGGCGCCAGTAGTCGGTCTCCGCCTCCGGCAGGTCGTCCTCGGCGCTGTGCCGCCCGCCACCGCTACGCGGTGCGGCGGAGATCGGCGAGCCGGAGATGGGCGCGCCGGAGATCGGGCCGGTCGACTCCCACCGGCGCGGGCTGTCCCAAGGCTCCTCGGCCTCGTCCTCGACGCGCTGCGGCGGAGCTGAGTACCGGCTACCGGCGTCGACCCGGGACCGGCGGGAGCGGTCGTACTCCTCCTCGTCCTCGTCGCGGCGGCGGCGACGCACCGGCTCCTCGTACTCCATCAGGTCCTCGTCGCGACGGGACGCACGACGGCCGACCGGCTCGCGCTCCTCCTCGCGCCGCGATCGGCGGCCGGTCGGTTCCTCGTCGCGCCGCGACCGGCGGGCGACCGGTTCCAGGTCCTCGTCGACCCGCGCCGAACGCCGCCCGGTGGTCTCCAACTCCTCGTCGCGGCGGGAGGACCGCCGGGGCTCGGCATCGCGACGGCGGCGCGCCACCGGCTCCAGCACCTCGGTCTCGCGGCGCACCACCCGCTCCAGTTCCTCCTCCTCGCGGCGCGAGGCGCGCCGGACGACCGGCTCGAACTCCTCGTCGCGACGGTCCCGGCCGGACCGCACCGGTTCGCGCAGCGTGCCCGGCTCGGGAACCACCGGCACGGTGAACCGTTCCGGGTCGTTGCGCCGGATGGTGGGGCTGGCCCAGGTCCCGGAGGTGCTGTCGGCCCAGCTGGTGTCGCGACGGACCCGCTTCTCCCGACCGTCGTCGGCTTCGTCGCGGCGGCCGGTCAGCGTGCCGAGCAGGGACTTGCCCCGGGTTTCCTCGGTGGACTTGGCCCCGCTCATGACCTCGTTCAGAACGGCGGCCTGCTGTTGCTCGCGGCTGCGCCGTTGCAGGGTGACCGAGAGCCGGACCATCAGGGCGATCACGACCAGCAGCACGCAGGCGAAGTAGCTCAGGCCCACCCAGGTGGCGGGCGGACGGCCGGCGAGCAGACCGTGGAAGATGGCGAACGGCCAGGAGACGTACGCCATGGAGTGCAGCGCACGCCACACCCACTTCGGGCCGACGTCGGCGAACCGCGCCCGGATGATCCCAGTCCAGAGCACACCCACCATGAGCAGCGCGGCGATGGTGCCCAGCCCGATGTAGAGGCCCCGGCCACCGACGAACGGCACGGCGGCGTCGGTCAGCCCCGCCCGACCACTGGCGATCTTCGTGATGACGTGGAAGGCCAGCCCGGCCACGCCGAGAATGCCGGTGGCCCGGTGCGCGGACTGCAACAGCACCCGGTGCCGGATGAGCAGTACCAGCCGGTCGGTGGCGAGCAGCCCCATCATCACCGTGAGGCTCAGCGCGACCAGCGCGATCACGCCGGCGAAGAACTCGGTGAAGAAGAAGCCCATCGCGTACATCTGCTGGCCCGCGCCGGTGAGCATCGTCAACGCCCACAAGGCGGCGAGCCCGGACGCGGAGAGCGCCATGATCTGGCCGCGGGACCGGACGCGGATCCCTCGACTGCTGCTGCTGGTACGTACGGCAGCTGCCTTCTCGTTCTGCGTAGCCCGGACCATCTGCTCCTCGATCGTCTCGCGGCGGCGCACCGCCGGCCGACCCTGTTCCCCACTCCAGTACGCAGCGCGGCTCCGGTCGGATCAGTGTCGTAAGAAAAAATCTCGCCGAGTTGTCGAACCGCCCCGCCACCCGGCGCGTATAACGGCCCCGCCGCCGGCCGTCCACACCAGCGCATTGACAGGCGTTGAAACCCGGTTGTAACATTTCTGAAATTTTCAGCCCGGATTGCAAGATCTGGGCAACCCGCACCACCTCCCCCGTCCCCCGGCACCCCTGGAGCACCCGATGCATCGACGTCGACTCCGCCCGGCGATCGTCGCCCTCGCCGTGATCGCCGGCCTCCTCGCCCCCGGCGTGATGACCGCACCCCCGGCCGTCGCCGCCCCGAGTGGTGGCAAGAAGGTCATCGCCAACCTCTTCGAGTGGAACTGGCCCTCGGTCGCCAGCGAGTGCAGCAGCACCCTCGGCCCGAAGGGCTACGGCTACGTCCAGGTGTCACCACCACAGGAGCACGTACGCGGCAACCAGTGGTGGGTGGCCTACCAACCGGTCAGCTACCGGATCGAATCCCGCAAGGGCACCCGCGCGCAGTTCAAGTCCATGGTCGACACCTGCCACGCGGCCGGCGTGAAGGTGATCGTCGACGCGGTCATCAACCACATGTCCGGCCAGGACAACGGCGGGACCGGCTGGGCCGGCTCTACCTACCAGCACCACGTCTACCCCGGCATCTACCAGTCGCAGGACTTCCACTACTGCGGACGCAACGGCAACAACGACATCGCCAACTACAACGACCGCTACGAGGTGCAGAACTGCGAGCTGGTCAACCTCTCCGACCTGAAGACGGAGTCCGACTACGTCCGCTCCCGGCTGGCCGCGTACCTCAACGACCTGCTGGCGCTCGGGGTGGACGGTTTCCGGCTGGACGCCAGCAAGCACATGCCGGCGGCTGACATCGCCAACATCCGCAGCCGGCTCAACCGGTCGGCGTACATCGTGCAGGAGGTCATCTACGGCGCGGGCGAGCCGATCACGCCGAACGAGTACACCGGCAACGGTGACGTGCACGAGTTCCGCTACGGCAAGGACCTGGCCCGGGTGTTCCGCTCCGAGCGGCTCGCGTACCTGCGCAACTTCGGTGAGGGCTGGGGCCACCTGCCCAGCGGCGTCTCCTCGGTCTTCGTGGACAACCACGACACCCAACGCGACGACGGCGGTGTGCTCACCTACCGCGACCGGGGCATCTACGCCCTCGCGAACGCGTTCATGCTGGCCTGGCCGTACGGTTCCCCGACGGTGATGTCGAGCTACACCTTCAGCAGCCGCGACGCCGGCCCGCCCTCAGACGGCAGCAACAAGACGCGCAACACGGTCTGCTACTCCGGCTGGGAGTGCGAGCACCGCTGGCCGGTGATCGCGAACATGGTCGGCTTCCGCAACGCCACCGAGGGCGCCGGAGTCAGCAACTGGTACGACAACGGCAACAACCACATCGCCTTCAGCCGCACCGGCCGGGGCTTCATCACCATCAACGACGAGGGCTCCGCGATCAACGGCCGCTCCTACTACACCGGACTGCCGGCCGGCCGCTACTGCGACGTCATCCACGGCACCTTCACCAACGGCACCTGCTCCGGCCCGGTCGTCACCGTCGACGCCAACGGCTGGTTCGCCGCCAACATCCCCGCCCACGACGCCATAGCCCTCCACCTGAACGCCCGCCTCCCCTAACCCCCACCCCACCCCC
>NZ_JAGPXQ010000034.1:0-63990 GCF_018070435.1 Micromonospora sp. C51
GGGTTGGGGTGGGTTAGCGGCGGTTGTAGCGGTGCATGGTCAGGGTGCCGAAGACCGCGATGAAGGCGGCGCTCCAGAGGACGATCCACATCATCGCCGAGGCGTCCGTGGTGCCGGCCATGGCCGCGCGTACCGACGAGACCAGGTGCGTGATCGGGTTGGCCTTGACGAACGCCTGGAGCCAACCGGGCATGGTGGACGGGTCGACGAAGACGTTGCTCAGGAACGTCAGCGGGAACAGCACCATCATGCTGACCCCCATCACCGACTTCTCGCTGCGCAGGATCAGCCCGAAGAACGTCCACACCCAGGAGAACGCGAAGGAGAAGACCACCAGCAGGCCGATCCCGGCGAGGACGCCGAGTACGCCACCGTCGGGGCGGAAGCCGAGCACCAACCCGACGCCGAGGATCACCAGCGCGGCGAGGACGTAGCGCAGCACGTCGCCGACGATCATGCCGACCAGCGCGGCCGGTCGCCAGACCGGCAGTGTCCGGAACCGGTCGAAGACACCCTTCTCGATGTCGGTGTTCAACCCGACACCGGTGTACATGGTGATCATCACGACGCTTGTCACCATGATGCCCGGCAGGAAGAACTGCAGGTAGTCACGCGGGCTGTCGGCGAGCGCGCCACCGAACAGGTACGTGAACATCAGCACCATGATGATCGGGAACGCGGTCACGTCGAACAGTTGCTCCGGCACGTGCTTGATCTTCAGCAGGGCGCGCCAGCTGAAGGTGAGCGACGCCGACAGCGGGCTCGGCCGGGGCGGTCGCGCGCCCGGCGCGAGGACCGTCGCGAGCGCCTCGGAGGAGGGTACGAAGACGGTCGGCGCCCGGCCGGTCGAGGTGGCGGTGTCGCTGCTCATCGGGCTGCCTCCAGCTCGTCGTCCCGCTCGTCGGTGGCCGGCACGGCGGGGTGGTCGGTCAGGGCCAGGAAGACCTCGTCCAGGCTCGGCTGGCCGAGGGAGAAGTCGTCGACCACGATCCCGGCCCGGGACAACTCGCCCAGTGCCCGGGCGGCCTGCGAGCTGGCGTCCAGTTCGCTGCCGTCACCGCCGACGCGGGCGGTGATCGCCACCGGGTCGGCCTCCAACTGGACCGGCACGCTCAGCGTCGCCTGCAACAGCCGTTCGGCCTCGGGGCGCTGGTCGGCGTTGCGCAGCCGCAGGTGGACCGTGCCGGAACCGACCGATGACTTCAACTCGCCCGGGGTGCCCTCCGCGATCACCCGGCCGTGGTCGACCACCGCGATCCGGCTGGCCAATTTGTCGGCCTCGTCGAGGTACTGCGTGGTCAGCAGCACGGTCGTGCCGTGCGCGACCACCGCCCGGACGATCTCCCACACCTGGTTACGGCTGCGGGGATCCAACCCGGTCGTCGGCTCGTCGAGGAAGAGCAGATCGGGGGTGTTGAGGATGCTCGCCGCGATGTCGATGCGTCGCCGCATGCCGCCCGAGTACTTCTTCACCTGCCGTCCGGCCGCCTCGGTCAACCCGAACGCGGTAAGCAACTGCTCCGCCCGCTGCCGGGCGGCGGACTTGGGCAGGCCGAGCAGCCGGCCCAACAGGATGAGATTCTCCGTGCCGGTCAGGTCCTCGTCCACCGAGGCGTACTGGCCGGTCAGGCTGACCCGGGCACGTACCGCGTCGGCCTCGGCGACCACGTCGTGACCGAACACCCGGGCCTGCCCGCCGTCCGGGCGTAACAGGGTGGCCAGCACGCGTACGGCGGTGGTCTTGCCGGCCCCGTTCGGACCGAGCAGCCCGTACACGGCGCCGGCCGGAACCTGAAGGTCGATGCCGGCGAGCGCTCGGGTCTCGCCGAACGACCGGGTCAGACCCTCGGCCTCGATGGCGAGGCCGGTGGTGCGTCTACTCATGATTGCGAAGTTTCCTTCCATTCGTCACGCCGATGAGCCGGGCCGCCGCGACCCGGCGACCCACCACACCCCACGGGTACGACAGAATGCTCCGTTCCGTGGCCGCCCGCCAGCTACAACGACGCCGGCCGCCGGGAGTGGTCGGCTCACCCCACAGGCGCGAGACAGCGAACGGCCGCCGCTAGATCAGATCTAGCGGCGGCCGTCTCGACGCCCAGGGCACCGGTACGCGTACCACCCACCGGCAGTGCGACCCGTCGCGCTGCCGGCCCCCGTTACCAGGCGGTGTCGAGCCGGTGTCGTTGCTCGGGCGTCAGTTCCAGGTCCACGGCGGCGAGGCTCTCGTCCAACTGCGCCACCGAGGAGACTCCCACCAGCGGGATGGTGGGGATCTCGCCGTCGATCAGCCAGGCCAGCACCACCTGGTTGACCGTCGCGCCGGTCTGCTCCGCCACCTCACGCAGCGCGGCCAGCCGCACCGGCGCGCTCGGCAGGTCGTACTCCGGCCCCAACGGCTTGTCGTCGCGGACGTAGGCGCCCCACAGCAGCGACCCGTACGAGACCAGGGTCATACCGGGCTCGGCCCGCAGGTAGCTGAGCAGCTCGCCCCCGACGGCGCCCACGTTGCCGTCGGGGTCGAGGTCGGTCGGCCCGTCCAGCCGAGCCGGCAGGTAGCTGCGGTGGTACTGGAGCACCTCGTACCCGGGCAGACCGGCCGCCGCGGCCAGTGCTCGGGCTCGCTCCACCCGCCAGGTGCGGTGGTTGCTCGCGCCGAGCAGCCCCACGGTGCCCTCCGCGACCAGCTCGGCGAAGCCCTCCACGGTCTCCCGCAGCGGCACCTTGTGGTCCTCGATGTGGGCGTAGAGCAGGTCCAGCCGGTCCATGCCGAGACGTTCCCGGCTGCGCTCGGCGGACTCCCGGATCACCTTGGCCGACAACCCTTCCGGGTTGTCCAGGTAGCTGGTGCCGGGGGCCAGCGGCCGGGCACCGAGCTTCGTGGCGATGACGATCTCGTCGCCGATGCCCCGGCTGCGCCGCCACCGACCGAGCAGCTCCTCGCTCTCACCACCCTGCCCGCCGGTCATCCAGAACGCGTAGTTGTCCGATGTGTCGATGAAGGTGCCGCCGGCCTCGACGAACCGGTCGAGGATCGCGTAGGCGGTGGCTTCGTCGGTCTTCGTGCCGAACAGCATCGCCCCGAGGCTGAGCACGCTGACCTCGCGTCGGGTACGCCTGTCGCTGCCGATCGTGCGGTACCGCATGGGAACTCCTTTCGTGCGCCCGAACCGGTGGACGCGGCACCAGCCTGCGTCTTCGAGCGCACTCGAGGTCAACCCCTTGACCCTGTCCGCTTGGCCGAAGGTCCATCGACGGTGGCACCTGAGTCCGGTGCGCACCGCCAGCCCCACCCATACGGTGTGTTCCTGCCCGATGTCACTGAGTAGAGGAGCCGTCCCGTGCCACAGCTGCCGGACCTGCCCTTCGGTTTGGAGTACGCGGCACTGGGCCTCTTCCTGGTGGCCGTGCTCGTCGGGGTGGTGCAGCAGTTCTTCGCCGACTGGATCAGATCCCTGCTGGCGCGGCTCTGGGGATTGATTGCCGGCCGGCGACGCGGCATCCGGGCGGACGAGTGGCAGCGCTACCGCGCCTGGGTCGCCCGCACCTACAACCGGATGGAACTCGGCTTCCTCCGCGACGTCTCGGTCACGCTGGACGAGGTGTACGTGCCATTGGAGTACGAACAGGACGGCCGGCGGGTTGACGTCTACCGCGACGTCCAGGGCCGCCGACGGACCGTGATCCTCGGTGCGGCGGGGGCGGGCAAGTCGATGCTGCTGCGACACTCGATGGTGCGGTGGGCCGCGGAGCCCGAACGGTTCGAGCGGGTACCGGTGCTGGTGGAGCTGGCCCGGTCCAATCGGGACGGACGCACGATCCGGCAACTGATCGCGGAGGCCCTCGGCCGGCTCGATGACGAACCGGGGAGCCGCCGCCGGCATCGCCGCGCCCGTCCGCTCGTCGCCGACGCGGAGCAGGTCGTCGAGGTGGCGTTGGTAAGTGGCCGGCTCTGTGTGTTCCTCGATGGGCTCGACGAGGTGGTCACCGAGCGGCGCGGCGCGGTCGTCGAGGACATCAAGGAGTTCGCCGAGCGCCATCCGACGACACAGGTCGTGGTCACCTGCCGCGACGCGGTGTACGACGGTGACCTGCGGCCGGTCTTCGACCGGGAGATCCGGGTGGCCGGCTTCGACGACGCCGGGATCCGGCGCTTCCTGCGGCTCTGGTTCACCCGACGACGGGGCGCGGGGCAGCACGCGGGCGGACGGGAGCGCGACGAGCCGGTGGCCGCTCCCCGGCACATCGTGGAGCAACTGTTGGCGGAACTGCGGTCCAGCCCGACGGTGATGAGGTTGGCCCGCAGCCCGCTCATGCTCACGATGATCAGCACGTTGTACGAGGCAGACGCCGGTGCCGGCCCGATGTTGACCAACTCGCGGGCGGAGTTCTACCAACAGGCCGTCGAGCACCTGCTCCGCCGGGACCGGGATCTCGGTCGGCACCGCAACCTGGCCCGCTACCAGGCCGGCCACAAGCTCATGGCGTTACGGGCGATCGCGCTGGCCGCGCAGGGTGGCCGGTCCCAGGGCACCGACCGCCGGGTGATCGGCGAGGCGGAGGTGTACGCCGAACTCGCCCGCATCCTGCCCCGGTTCCGCCTGGCCGAGGAGCACCTGCCGCCCATGGTCGACGAGATCGTGGAGCGCAGCGGGCTGTTGATCCGCATCGACGACAACAACCTGCTCTACGAGTTCGCCCACCTGACCTTGCAGGAGTACCTGGCGGCGGTGGAACTCGCGGACGATCCCGAGCGGCTGCTCGGGCTCTACCGGGAGAACCCGGGCCGGTGGCGGGAGACGGTGAAGCTCTGGTGCGCCGGGGCCAACCGCGACGCCTCCGGCGTGGTCCGGCAGATCTTCGCCGGTGACGACCGGGACAGGCTGCTCGCCCTGGAGTGCGTCGCCGAGGCCCGGCAGATCGACGAGAGCCTCGCCTCGACCATCGTGGACAGCCATGTTCGGCTGCTCGGCACCCCGGTCGCCGACAAGCATCTGGTGCTGGCGGCGCTCGGCGCGGTGGCCGGCAATCCGGGACCGTTCGGTCAGCGGCTGTTCGACAGCCTGGCGCAGCAGGCGCGCTCCGGCGGCCAGGTGGCCGAGGACGCCGTGGTGGTGCTCGCGGAGTCCCGCCGCCGCGAGGCGATCGAGTTGCTCAGCGAGATGGCGGTACGGGTACCGGCAGCCCGTGCCGCGTTGCGGGCCACCGGTGAGCTGGCCATCCCGACCCTCGCGGCCCGGGCCGGTGCCGGCTCGGTGGCCGCCGTCGACGACCTGGCCGCCGTCGGCACTCCCGCCGCCGCCGTGGCTTTGGCGGAACAGTTGTGGGCGAGTAACCGGAAGGTCGCCGTACGCGCGGCGTGGCGGCTGGCCGTCCTGATCGGCGCGCCGGACGTGGCGAACGAACTGCGAACCTTCGACCCCACAGCGGCGGAGGCCGCGTCAGTGGCCGCCGAGGCGACCAGGCGGACCGACCGGCGATCGGGACGGGTACCGGGGGCGGAGTGGCACGACTGGCTGTGGGCCCCCTTCGAGCCGGGAACCCCGATGGCCCGGACGATGGGCCGCCTCGGCTGGCTGATCCTCGACTCGACCGACGACCCACCAAGCGACCTCGGCGCCGTGGACGTGCGACTCGCGATCAGCCTCGTCGCGCTGGGCGGTGCGTTCGACGCCGGCAAGGTGCCCAAGGAGCTGACCGAGGAGCTGAGCCGTACAGCGCACAGCTACGAACGGCTGCTCTCCGGTGCCTTCGGCACGTACGAGATCCGCGACATGCTCGACCTGGTGGCCCGGCGGGAGCCCGAGGCGGCACGTGACATCGCGGTGCGGGCGCTGGGGCATCGGATGTCCGGCTGGCGGGCGGCGCTGCTGACCAGCCTGCCCACACCGGTGCTGACGGAGCTGGCCGGTCGACTGTGGAACAGCACCGACCTCGACGCCGACCTACGGGACTGGCGGACGCTCAACGAGCGGCCGGAGGCACCCACGATCCTGACCTTCCTGCGCAACGTCGCCGTGACGCTCGGGGTGCTGGCCGGCGCGACCCTGGTCGGCATCGCTATCACCCGCTCGTTCGGCACGGTGATCGGCTGGTGGGTATGGGGGCCGGAGGGCGCGGCAGCGGTCGTGGTGCTCTGCACGGTGGCTCTGGCGGTGTCCTTCGTGGCCGGATTGATCATGTCGACCGACAACGACCTGTTGTGGATACCCGTACTCGTGCTCATGATCAGCGGGACAGGGCTGGCAGCCGCGGGAGCGCCCGTAGCGTTCGCCACCGTGGTGGGTTGGCTCGGCGTCATCTACACGGTCGTGTCGGGTGTGGCGCTGGTCGGCGCGATCGTCGTACTCGTCCGCTGGACCCGCCTTCGGGAACGGGCGTTGCGCAACCCGTACCGGGCCCTGCTCGACCGGGCACCGACTGCCCGTACCGCCGAACAGACCGTGATCGGCCGTCAGGCCACCGGTGGCAGCGGTCGAGCGCGGCAGGCGGTGAGGACCGGCGGCTGAGTCGTCCCGGGTCAGCGGCGGCGCAGCGCGGTGGAGGTGAGGCGGTAGCCGATGGTGTGCTCGACCAGCCGCTCGACCAGGTCCGCCTTGCGTAGCCCGCCGACGCCGCGCAATCCCAGCTCCGTGGCCAGGTCGCGCAGGTCGCGGAGCGGCCAGGGGGAGAGGTACGCGGTGCCGTCGGCACGACTGGTCATCGTCGCCAACCGCTCGATGGCGTCGGTCACGCCCCGGTTGCTCATGCCGGCCCTCCGCTGCGCTGCGGACCGCCATGAGGCACCAAGGCGCAGAGTTGATGATTCGCTCGCTGGCGCTCGCTCATGCCGGTTGCCGGTCCGGCTGGAGATGGTCGAGGAACTCGGTGGCCAGGCGGCGCAGTTCGTCGCGTACGGCGGGGACCGTGACGCGGTCGCGCAGCACCACCGGCACGCCGCGCGGGGTGTTCGTCGCGTAGAGGGTGACGTTCTCCCGCAGGGCGGTGGGGAAGACCGGCAGTCCCAGGTTGCGGACCTGGTCCATGTAGCTCTGGTGGGTGGCGATGGGCTGCTGCGACAGCAGCTGGATCATCGTGAAGACCACGCCGGCCACGCCGGGGGCGACCTTCTGGTGTCGGCGTACGGTCGCGAACCGGCGGGCGTCGGCGTTGTACTGCTCGACCAGTTCCCGCACATTGCCGTGCAGGTAGTCGATGCCGAGGGTGGACAGGTAATCGGCCCGGGCCGGGATGACCAGGTGGTCGCTGGCGATGATGGCCGACTGGGTGACCACGTTGAAGTTCGGCGGACAGTCGATCAGCACCATGTCGTACGGGTCGAGCCCGTCGGCGAGCAACCCTTCGGCGAGGGAGCCACGGACCCGGAACAGTTCGGCGTCGTACTCCTCGCCACCGGCGACGCTGCGGGCCAGGGCCAGGTCGATGTCCACCAGTTGCAGATGCGACGCGATCAGGTCGAGCCGGCCGGCGCCGGTGAGCCGGGCGTTCGCCGGGCCGGGCGAGACCACAAGTTCACCGAGGGTGACCGACGGGCTGCCCTCGCGCAGGCCGTCGTACCACCGCTTCACGGTCCGGCTGTCCCGCAGCCGCTCCCGCCAGTCGTCCGGGTCGTAGAAGCCGAAGGTCAGACTTGCCTGCGGATCGAGGTCGATGAGCAGCACCTTCATCCCCCGGTTGGCCAGTTCGGCACCGAGGTTGGCGGTCACCGTGGTCTTGCCGACCCCACCCTTGTAGTTGATCACGGACACGACGTACATCGACGTACCTCCCCAAGACGACTGACGGTAGCGGGCCGTCCGGCGGAAAGTCGATCATCCTCGGTTTGCACGTAACTACGTAAGTTCGTACTATCGAATTATGGCGAGTGTGGAGGAGCGGTTGGCGGCGCTGGAGGCACAGGTCGCCGGTCTGGTGGAGCGGCTCGACGGCGCGGACCGCCCGACGCCGCCGGAGGGGGTCTTCTGGGCGCTCGACGGGCTCAAGCAGCGACTGCCCGCCGACAACGCCGGCGCCGTGCTCTACACCGGCACCGTCCGTCTCGGCGGGCAGCACTACGACTGGCAGTACGGCCGCGGCGTCGAGGACCTGCTGGCCGACGACTGGGCCGACCTGCCGGCCGTCCTGTCCGCCCTGGCCCACCCGGTACGCCTGCGCCTGTTGCGGGAGATCCTCGGCGGCCGACAGGGCACCGCCGAGCTGGCCGGGATCGAAGATCTCGGCACCACCGGCCAGCTGCACCACCACCTGCGCCAGCTCACCGCCGCCGGCTGGCTGCGCAGCGCCGGCCGGGGCCGGTACGCCATCCCCGCCGAGCGGGTGGTGCCGTTGCTGGCCATCCTGACCGCCGCCGGTCGTTGACCGCACCTCCGCCACCACCCGCCCGCGGACCGCAGCGGGCCATCACTCAGCCGGATCGAGGCGCCAGCACGGCCCCACCCCCGGCTCCGCCGGAACGGAAAGGAGCACGTCATGCACAAGACGCCCGTCATCGTTCTCGTCGCCGGGGTGGTCGCCGGCCTGGTCGGGCTCGGCGTCATGCCCCGGGAGCCCCGGCTGGCCGCACAGACCACCGGCGACGCCGACCTCGCCGCCGCCACCCGGGCCGCCGTGGACGACCCCGGCGGCTACCGTGGGCTCGCCGTCGCCCTGATCGACGACGGTCAGATCCGCACCGCCGGCCTCGGCGACCGCGACCGCGACGGCAACCCGGTCGAGTCGGACACCCCGTTCGAGATCGGATCGGTGCCCAAGGTGCTCACCGGCATGCTGCTGGCCCACCAGGCCGGCGCGGGCGCGGTACGCCCCGACGACACCCTCGGCGCGACCTGGCCGGCGATCACCGGTGCCGCCCGGGAGGTGACCCTGGCCGAACTGGCCAGCCACCGCTCCGGGCTGCCCCGGATCGTGCTCAGCTCGGTCAGCGACTGGGTTCGTACGATCTGGGCCAACTACGCGGCCGGCAACCCGTACGCCGGCCAGGACGTCGACCGGGTCCGCGCCGCGGCGAACAACCAGACACCCGGCGACGGCCGGGGCGAGGTCAGCTACTCCAATCTCGGCATGGCGGTGCTCGGCCAGGCTCTCGCGGCCGACGCCGGCCTCGGCTATCCCGAGCTGCTCGACCGGGAACTGCTGACCCCGCTGGGCATGACGGCGACCATCCAGGTCACCGGCTCGGATGCGCTGCCCGCCGAGCGCGCGGAGGGCACTATCAGCAGTGGTCGCACCCCGGATCCGTGGATCGGCACCGGATACGCCCCCGCCGGCCTGGGTTACTGGTCCACGGTGGAGGATCTCGCGCGACTCGTCGCGGCCACCGCCGCCGGCACCGCACCCGGCGTCGACGCCCGCGACCCGCGCTTCGACGACACCGACCGCACCCGCATCGGGTACGGCTGGCTCACCACCCGCTACGGCGACCGCGAAATCACCTGGCACAACGGTGCCACCAGTGGCTTCTCCTCGTACGTCGGCTTCGACCGGGCCACCGGCCGGGGTGTGGTGGTGCTCGGCAACACGGACATGGGAGTCGAGCCCGTCGGGCTGCGGCTGCTCGGTGTTCCCCGCGAGGAGGCCGGCACCGCCTCGCCGGCCCGGCCCACCTGGATCGGAGTCGGGATCGGGCTGCTGTTCACCTTCATCGGTGGGCTGTCGCTGCTCGGCACCGCGCTGCGCACCGCGTCGGACCGGCTGACCGTGCTGTCGGGCGCCGTCTGGGCGCTGGTCTACCCGGCTCTGGGTCACCAACTCGGTGACTGGTCGACCGTGCCCGGCTGGCTCTGGCCATTCGGTCTGGCGGCCTCCGGCGCCGGGCTGGCCCTGGTCGCGTACCGCTGGCGACACCTGCCGGTCAACGGCGCACCCCGGCCCTGGCTGCGGGTGGTGGCGCCGGCCGGCGCACAGGGCGTCTCCACGGCACTGACCGCCGCCCTGCTCGCCTGACCGCCTGGCCGGTGCCGGCCGCTCGGCCTCGCCGCCGAACCGCCTGGCCGGTGCCGGCCGCTCGGCCTCGCCGCCGACGGCCTGGTGAGCCGGCATCGACACCGGCGTCGGGTCAGGCGGGCGGCCGGGCCGAGCGGGTCAGCCGGAAGTGCTGCCGTTTTCCGTCGTCGCGGACCACCACGCCGTAGCGGGACAGTTCGGCGCGCATCTCCTTGGCCTCGCCGCCCCGATCGTGTTCCAGCGCCTCCCGGCGGGCCCGCAGCAGCGCATCCGCGCCCGCCGGCAGGCCGGGCAGGTCAGGCACCCAGAGCCGGTACGCCTCGCGGTGCGGATCCGCCTCCGCCCACGGCCAGCCGTGCTCCCGGAAGGCTTCGGCCAGTTGCTTGGCCGGCAGGTCACTCGACTGCCGGGCCAGCTCGGCGTCGTCCGCGTCGAGCAGCACCAGGTTCTTGCCGTCCAGGTAGACCGCCCGGGTGTCCCGCCTGTCGATCTCCCGCTCGGAGCTGCCCTGACGCAACCGCACCCCGGTGCCGGACACGCTCACCCGTACCCGCTCGGCGGTGCCGATGGCGGCGATCACCAGCCCGACCAGGACGCCGACACCCACCCCACCGGGTAGTGCGTACTGGTCGGGCAGGCCGTCGACCGCCCGGAACAGGCCCTGCACCGGAGCCCAGGGCAGGTCGGCCACCCAACCCGCCCCGGCCACCAGCAACCCACCGAGCACGCCCCCGACCAGCGGGATGCCGCCCCAGAGCACGATCAGTTCGGTGATGCCACCGCTGACCACGGTCGGTGTCCCGTACGCCCTCACGTAACCTCCCGCCGCATGGTCCGGACCAGCCCGGCGACCAGCGGCACGACCAGCCACACCAACAGCGACACCGCGAGTCGTTGCCATTGTCCAGCGGTCACCTCGGCGGTGAACAGCGGCTCCATCGTCAGGTTGGTGTCCAGCCAACCCGCGACGCGGTGCAGCGGCCGGACCAGCTCGCCCAGGACGGACCACACGATCGGCAGCACCAGGTAGACCACGATGGCCAGCGGGCTGTGCAGCAACAGCAGACCGAAGCCGGCCCCGATCAGCGCGGTGGCGACCTGGAACACGGCGGCGTGCACGAGCAGCATCCGGTCGAACTGCCAGCTTCCCGCACCGCCGGCTGCCGATGAGACAAGCGTGCCGACGGCGGCCACCGCGAGACTGGTCAGCACCGACGCCAGCGCGGCCAGCACCACCGCGACGAGCTTCGCCGCGATCACCCGTTCCCGCCGGGGCACCAGCGCGAAGGTGGTCAACGCGGTGCGCTGGGACCACTCACTGGTGATCGACAGGATGCCCAGCACCGGCAGCAGGAAGCCCACCGGCACCAGCGACGGGGTGAAGAAGTTGGCGAAGGTCTGCTCGTCGTCCGGCGCGTACACCAGTTGGAGGGTGACGATGACGGCGCTGACCAGGCCGATGGTGATCAGCAGCCAGCGACCTGCCCGGGTGTCGACGAGTTTGCGCAGCTCCACGACGGTCAGCCGGGCCAGCGACGGTCGGTGCTCGGCCCGGCGGTGAGCCGCGGCGGCGGTCTCGGGCGCGGTGGTGACGGTGGTCATCTGACGACCTCCCCGGTCGGTTCGGCGATGGTGGCGGCGGGCACGACCGGGCCGGGTGCGGTGGCGGTCAGGGTGAGGAACAACTGCTCCAGACCGCCGCCGGCCGGACGCAGCTCGGTGAGGGCCACCCCGGCGGCCAGGGCGACCTGCCCGACGGCCTCGGTGTCGGCGCCGACCAGCAGCCCTTCGGAGCCCTCACTGACCGTCAGGCCGGCCCGGTCCATTGCGGCCCGCAAGGCCGCACCGTCGCGGGCCCGCACGACCGCGCCGTCGCCGGCCAGCAGCTCGTCCTTGTCACCCTGGGCCACGATCCGGCCGCCCCCGATAACCACCAGCCGGTCCGCGACCGCCTCCACCTCGCGCAGCAGGTGAGAGGAGAGCAGCACGGTGCCGCCCCGGTCGGCGAAGTCGCGCAGCAGGCCGCGCATCCAGAAGATGCCCTCCGGGTCCAGGCCGTTGGCCGGCTCGTCCAGGACGAGCACCCGGGGGTCGCCCAGCAAGGCGTGCGCGAGGCCGAGTCGCTGACGCATACCCAGCGAGTACGCCCGCACCCGGCGTCGGGCCGCCGTCGAGCCCAGCCCCACCCGGTCGAGCAGCTCGCCGACCCGGCGTCGGTCGACGCCCATCGTCGACGCCGCCACGGCCAGTGCCTCCCGGCCGGTCCGCCCGGCGTGCTGGGCGGAGGCGTCCAGCAGCACCCCGACCGTACGACCCGGGTTGGGCAGCTGCCGGTACGGCCGACCGTCGACGGTGGCGGTGCCGGCGGTCGGCGGGGTGAGCCCGCAGATCATGCGCATGGTGGTGGACTTTCCGGCCCCGTTGGGGCCCAGGAAACCGGTGACCGTGCCCGGTTCGCAGTGGAACGACACGTCCTCGACGGCGGTGTGCCGCCCGTAACGTTTGGTGAGCTGATGTACGGCGATCATGCGGCGAGCCTGTCCGAGCCGGCCGGCCATCCGCAGCGGCCATCGGTCTGCCCCGCGCAGACCAAGGTCGATGCTCAGGTCTCGACTTTGGTAGCTGGTCCGGTGCCCGACCGGCTGCCTACCATTGCGCCTGTGACCAGCGCCGTCGTACTCGATCACCCGGGTCTGCTGCCCGGGGCGCTGGACCCTGGGGCGGGCCGCCGACCGCGGCGGACTCCCCGCGACTGGCTGGTCGACAGCCTCGCGTTCCTGGTCTCCCTGGCCTGGGTGGTGCTGGCCACCTTCGACGCCGCCTCCCCGAACCCGACCTTCGCCGACCGGCTGCCCCACGACTGGATGATCGCGGCCGACGCCCTCGTCGGCCAGCTCTGCACGGCGGCGCTCTGGTGGCGGCGCCGCTGGCCGGTGGGGCTGGCCCTGGCGACGCTGCCGCTGGCGATGTTCTCCATCGCCAGCGGCATCGCTTTATTGATCATCTACTTCACGGTGGTGGTGCACCGTCGGACGGCGGTCGCCCTGGCCGTCACCGGAGCCGGGCTCGTCACCAACTTCTTCTTCGCCCTGCTGCGTCCCAATCCCGGCAGCCCGTACTGGATAGACACCATCTGGGGCGTGGTGATCACCCTGCTGGTGCTGGCCTGGGGGATGTTCGTGCGGGCGCGCCGGCAACTGGTGCTGTCGTTGCGGGAGCGCGCCGAGCGGGCCGAGGCCGAGCAGCAGCTGCGGGTCGCCCAGGCGCGGCAGTTGGAGCGCACCCGCATCGCCCGGGAGATGCACGACGTGCTCGCCCACCGCATCTCACTGCTCAGCCTGCACGCCGGGGCGTTGGAGTTCCGCCCCGACGCGCCCGCCCCGGAGGTGGCCCGGGCGGCCGGGGTGATCCGGGACAGCGCGCACGCCGCCCTTCAGGACCTGCGCGAGGTGATCGGCGTGCTGCGGGCCGAGACCTCGCTGCCCGACGACCCGGAACGCCCCCAACCGACTCTCGACGATCTACCCGCCCTGATCGCCGAGTCCCGGGCCGCCGGAACCCGCGTCGACCTGCGGGATCGGGTCTCCGCGCCGGACCGGCTGCCGGTGGCCGTGGGGCGCAGCGTCTACCGCATCGTGCAGGAGGGGCTCACCAACGCCCGCAAGCACGCCCACGGCGCCGCCGTCACCGTCGGCCTCAACGGAGCGCCAGGTGACGGGCTGCGCGTGGAGATCCGTAACCGCAGGCCGGTGGGTGAGTTGCCCGGGACGACCATCCCCGGCACCGGCACCGGCCTGGTCGGCATCGCCGAGCGGGTCAGTCTCGCCGGTGGGAGGTTGGAGCACGGCTGCGACGACCAGGGTGACTTCCGGTTGGCCGCGTGGTTGCCGTGGCCGGCGGCATGACCGACCCGGCGGGCGAGGACCGCCCGGTGCGGATCCTGATCGTGGACGATGACGCGCTGGTACGTGCCGGTCTGTCGATGATCCTCGGCGGTACGCCCGACCTGAAGGTGGTCGGCGAGGCGGCCGACGGAAGCGAGGTCGTCCGGGCCGTCGCCGCGTGCCGGCCGGACGTGGTGCTGATGGACATCCGGATGCCCCGGCTGGACGGGCTGGCCGCCACCGAGACGCTGCGCGGGCTGCCCCACCCGCCGGAGGTGCTCGTGCTCACCACGTTCGACGCCGACGAGCACGTGCTGCGGGCGCTGCGGGCCGGTGCCGGCGGGTTCCTGCTGAAGGACACGCCACCGGTGGAAATCGTGCGGGCGGTGCGCCGGGTGGCGGCCGGCGAGGCGACCCTGTCGCCGACGGTCACCCGGACCCTCATCGAGCACGTCACGGCCGGACCGGCGGCAGACCCCCGGCGGGACCGGGCCGCGCGGCTGATCGGGGGCCTGACCGAGCGGGAACGCGCCGTTGCCGTGGCGCTTGGCCGGGGGCGCACCAACGCCGAGATCGCCGCCGAGCTGTTCATGAGCGTGGCCACCGTCAAGGCGTACGTCTCCCGGCTGCTGACCCGCCTCGGACTCAACAACCGGGTGCAGGTGGCCCTGCTCGTACACGACGCCGGGCTGGTCTGAGAACGGTTTGAACCATCCCGCCTCGGTGGCCGTACCACTGCCCGAGGTGCGGTGCTCAAGCGCACCGCTACCGGAGCTGCGGGAGGTCTGCCGTGCGAGTTGATGAGCAGTCGACGGATCCCATCGATCAGATTCTGGGCGAGTTGCCGGTCCCGACGCCGTTGACCCCCGAGGACGTCCGGCTGGCCGTCCGGGCGGTGGTCGTGCACGCGGCCGAGGAGTGGCCGTCCGGGGCGCTGTGCCGCAACGATGGTGCCCGGTTCCCCTGCCGGCTGCATCGTTGGGGTCGGCAGGTACTGCTGAACCACGGGCTCAACGAGCGACAGCTCGACGCCCTCATCCGGCACGGCAATCCGTTCGTGCACGTGCCGTTCCCGTTCCTGATCAACGGGCCGTCGGCGGGACGTACCCCCGCCGCGCGTCCGGCGGGCACCGACCGGGCCGCCGGTTACCCGCCGCGGGCCGCCGGGCATCCCGGGCGGCCCGACCGCGCCGCCGGATACCCGGCGCGTGGCCCGGCGCCCCGGGTGACCGCGCCGGTTGGGCGTACCGGTGTGCGGGCGCCCGGCTCCGGCCGGCCGGTGGCACCCCCCGCCACCGCGCCGCGCTGGCCGCGGGCGAGCTGAGCGGGCTCGCCTGCCGGCGGTACGACGCCGGCCCGGAGCGCGGGGTCATTCCCCGCCCGCGCCCGGGCCGGCGTCGCGATGCATCCTGCGATCAGCGGTTCCCGGCGGGGATTCCGCAGTTGGGCGCCGCCCAGTAGGTGTTGTTCGCGCTGCGGTCCCGGTTGTTCTCCCGCCGCGAGTCCACGTGGACGTGGGTGTTGTGGCCGGAGACGCCGGGCCCGATGATGCCGCTGAAGCCGTGGTTGCGGGCCTGGCGGGCGATCTGGCACAGCGACCTGTCGTTCGAGATGAGGTCGGCGGCGTTGCCGTAGAGGTGCTGGCTGTCCGACGCCCCGCCCACCCGGTTGTTGCAGGTGCGGCTGCGGAACCCGCTGGTGACGATCAGCGGTTGGTCGCCGAGGCTCTTGCGCAGCGCCTCCAGCTTCCACATGGTGCGCAGCGCGTTCTGCTGCGTCTGGGTGGTGCTCAGCGGGCCGCCGTCCCATCCGCTGCCGCCGCAGCCGTCGTCCATCTCGCGGTAGGCGAAGTGCCGGGGCGTGCAGTTGTTGTCCTGGAGCTGGTACAGCTTCCGGAAGGTTTCCGGGCCGGCGATCCCGTCGACCCGGAGGCCGTACGCGGACTGGAAGCGGCGAACCGCGGCGGCGGTCTTGGGACCGAACCGTCCGTCCAGCTCCACGACGTTGTTGTTGCCGGCCCAACCGGCTATCCGTAGTTGCAGCTCACGCACGTCGCTGCCGGAGCGCCCCTGGTAGAGGTTGCGGTCCCAGGTGTAGCAACCGTCGGCATGGGCCGCTGGCGCGGCGACCACCGAGGCGATCGCGGCGCCCGGCAGGGCCAGGGCGAGGGCGACGACTGCCCGTTTCAAGGTGTGTACGCGCACAGAAGTCCTCCCGATAGGAGAGTGAATGGGATGGCCTCCGGGACTTCGACCGGGCTGTCCCGTGGATCCACCCTCGCACCGGAGCAGCCGATTGGAGGGGATAAACGAGAATTGTCCTCGCAATTCGTCGTACCTGGGCATTGGCTGGGAATTGGGCCCATTTGTGAATCCGGCAATCGGTACTGAGGGGCGGTAGAGAAGCCATTTCAGTGCGGAATGCCGCAACCGATGACACGGAGGGTGATGTTCTCCGGGCCGGCCGGCCCGGTAACGTCAGCGCCGGCGAGGACGGGGAGGTGGGCGTGGCGCGTGGTGGCATCTTCTGCGTCGAGGGCCAGTGGCACCGGGATCTCAACGAGCGCGGGTCCGTGCTGCCCACCCTGGAACTGCTCGAACGGCTGGGCAAGGTCCGCTTCATTCACAAGGACGCGGCCACCCGGGACGAGCTGTTCTACTTCATTGACCGCTGGCTGCTGAAGCAGTACGCCGACCATCGGCTCGGCTTCTTCGCCATGCACGGCGAACCCAACCGGTTGTGCCTCACCGACTGGCACTCGGTCGAACTCACCGAGGTGGCCGACCTGATGGCCGGACGCTGCGAGGGGCGCCGTCTCTACTTCGGCAGCTGTTCGGTGCTGCGCGCCCCCGAGCCGGTGCTGCGGGACTTTCTCGCCGTCACCGGCGCCGCATTGATCTGCGGCTTCACCCGCGAGGTCGACTGGGTCGAGTCAGCGGCGTTCGAGACCGTCCTGCTCGACGTGCTCGCCAACGGCCGCCGGCACAACGCCGCCGAGCTGCGGATGGGCTCGGCGCACTGGGCACCGCTCGCCTCGTACCTGGGCTTCCGGATCATCTACGCCAACGGCCGGGCCTGGCGACCGTCGCTGCGCCCCCGCGTACCCAGCCAGCCGTCCGCCGGTCAGCACGCCTGAGTGCTGGTAGAAACGAGCGATGGCACGCATGATCGCTCGTAACACCCGGGTCGACCGGGACGAACTTGTCGAGTTTCTCCGCCCCCGGCACCGGGTGGTGCTGATGACCACCCGCGCCGACGGCCGGCCGCAGTCCTCGCCGGTCGCCGCCGGGTTGGACACCGAGGGCCGGCTGGTGATCTCCAGCTATCCGGAGCGCGCGAAGGTCGCCAACGTCCGCCGCGACCCCCGCGTGTCGGCCTGTGTGCTCTCCGACGACTGGAACGGCCCGTGGGTGCAGGTCGACGGCACCGCCGAGGTGCTGGACCTGCCCGAAGCCCTCGAACCGCTGGTGGAGTACTTCCGCAGCATCTCCGGCGAGCATCCGGACTGGGACGAGTACCGGGCGGCGATGCGGCGGCAGGGCAAGTCGCTGATCAGGATCACCATCACCGGGTGGGGGCCGGTGGCGACCGGCGGCTTTCCGGCCCGACTGGCCGACTGACCCGCGCGGGGCGCGGCGAAGTGCCGCGCCCCGCCCGGGTTCAGCGCCGAGCCGTCGCGTACGCGGCGCAGCCGATCAGTTCCATCGACACCTGGAGCCGTTCCAGGCTGATGTTCTTGGCGATGGTGTCCTCGGGGCTGTGGTACGGCGGCTCCAGCAACGCCGGTGACTCCTCGCCACGCCAGGAGAAGTTCGCGCTGGCGATGCCGACCTCCTGGAACGACTGGTGGTCGCTGGCGCCGCGCTGGGTCACCGGCGAGATCCGCGGCTCGTAGCCGAGCCGCCGGGCGGCGGCGGAGACCTCGTCGGTGGCTCGGTTGCTCTCGCCGGTGAACGACAACAGCCAGTACCGGGTCGCCGGGTCCCAGCTGGTGGCGACCATGTCGTTCTGGTACACGGCGAGGATCCGGTCCCGCTCGGGCTGCGGCAGTTGAGCCACGTAGTAGCGCGAACCGATCAACCCCTGCTCCTCCGAGCCCCACAGGGCGAACCGCACCGTGGCGTTGATCGGCACCGCCTTCAACACCCGGGCCAGTTCCAGGCAGAGCACGGTGCCCGAGCCGTCGTCGTTGGCGCCCGGCGCGCCGATGACCGAGTCGTAGTGGGCGCTGACCATCACGACCGGACCGTTGCGGCCGGCCCGGCCGCGTCGCTCACCCAACACATTGTGCGAGGTCAACCCTCGGTGTGCGGTGGTGGCGACGGTCAGGGTGAGCGGCCCGGCGGCCAGCAACGCACGTAGCCGGTGCTTCTGCGCCTGCGCCACCCCGACGACCGGGATCGGCAGCGGCGCGGCGGCGGAGCCGGGCAGGGTGGGAGAGAACGCCGACGCGCGACGGGGTGCCACCAGGTCGGCCGGCAGGAAGACCACGGCTGCCGCCCCGGCCGCCACGGCGGTGGCGGCGAGCTGTTCGCGCTGGGCCGCGACATAGTCCACAAGTACGATCCGGCCACTGACGTCGGCCGGGTAGTCGCCGGGCGTACCCGCGCCGACATCGACCACGGGCGCGGTCACCCTGGTGTCCAACGCGGCCTGTCCGCTCGCGCCGACCTGCCAGTTCAGGTCCCGAGGCAGCCCCGCCGGCGAGCTGAGCTGGGCGAGGAACTTGTCGGCGACCGGGAAGGGCTGCAGCGTGGTGTCGTAGCGCAGCCGGTCGAGCTGGCCGGCGATGTAGTGCGCCGCCCGGCGCTCCGAGTCGGTGCCGCCGATGCGAGGGCCGATGTCCTCGGAGAGCACCTTCAGGTGTTGCAGGGCGCGCTTCGCCGACAGTTGCGCGGCGACGATCCGGTCGTGGGGGGTGAGGGTCGGGGGCCGGTGCGCGCCCGGACGCCGGTCGGTGGCGGCCCAGGCAGGGGCGGGCAGCGTCACGGCGGCGGCGCCACCGAGGGCGACGGTCAACATCCGTCGCCGGTTGAGCGAACCTGATCCGGTGGTGCGGGACGATTCGTGCGGGGTTGTCACGGTGTCGTCGAGCGAGGCCAAGACGGCGTCCTCCTGATTCGAGGTCCGACCCGCGCGTCAGGGGTGTGACGTGCGGGTCACAGAGACTCGAATCTATCCGTCGGGCTGCCGTCGCTCAAGATCAGAGATCAGTACCCGGCGGTGAAGCGCATGTTCCGGAAGCGCCGGTTCTCGATCTCGTCGACCACCGCGACCGCCAGGTCCTCGTAGCTGAGCACGCTGCGTCCCTGCGCGTCGGTCACCGGCTGGTCGGTGCCGGTGCGGTACCGGCCGGTCCGCTCGCCCGGGTGGAACTCCAGCGGTGGCGGGCTGACGTACGTCCAGGTCACCCCGTCGGCCGAGGAGCGGTACAGGTCCAGGGCCTCCGCCTGCCCCAACGCGGAGTCGCGGTACTCGTCGGGAAAGTCCGGGTCGTCCAGCAGCCGGTTACCCGCCGGGTTGAGCAGGGTGGCGCCGCCGCCGATGTGGATCACCCGAGGTGCCGCCGGCATTCCGCGTAACGCGGCGAGCAGGGTCCGCGCCGCGTCGGGCCAGAGCGTACGGTCGCCGCCGCCGATCGCCACCACCAGCGCGTCCGCCTCCGGCGCCAACTCCCGCACACTGCGCTCACTTGTCGCGTCACCGGTGACGACCCGAACCCCGGCCGGCAGGTACGACGCGTCCGCCTCCGGGCGGCGTACCGCAGCCACCACCCGGTGACCTCGGTTGAACGCCTCCCTGACGATCCGGGAGCCCGCGGTGCCGGCCGCACCGAACACGACGATGTTGACCACGCCTCCCAGGCTAGGGATTCGGTCGGGTGGGTGTCGGCGGAACGGCTCAGTCGACGAGCGCCGAGTAGACCAGCTGGCGTAGCTGCGGCCGGATGGGCCAGGTGCTCGACGGCATCAGCTGGGTGAAGAACATGGCGGTGATCTCCTCGACCGGGTCGACCCAGAACGCGGTGCTGGCCACGCCGCCCCAGTAGTACTCGCCGACGCTGCTCGGCACCCGGCTCGGCACCGGGTCGTCGACGACCGCGAAGCCGAGACCGAACCCGATGCCGTCCAGGTTGGTCTCGGCGAACCCGCCGGTGGACAGCGTGCCGAGGTCCTGCCCGCCGGGCAGGTGGTTGCGAGCCATGAAGCGCACCGTCCGGGGGCCGAGCAGACGCGTGCCGTCCAGCTCGCCGCCGCGCAGCAGCAGTTGGGTGAAGCGGTGGTAGTCGGCGGCCGACGAGATCAGCCCACCGCCGCCGGAGAGCAGCACCGGCTTCTCGTACGCCAGCGCGCCCAGCGCGTCGTGCCGCACCGCGCGACCGGACGCCGGATCCGGCACGTACAGGGCGGCCAGCCGGTCGGCGTCGGCGCCGTCGACGTGCCAGCGGGTGTCGCCCATGCCCAGCGGACGCAGGATCCGTTCGGTCAGGAAGGTGTCCAGGCTCTGCCCGGAGACCACCTCGATCAGCCGGCCGAGCACGTCGGTGGCGACCGAGTAGCCCCAGGCGGTACCGGGCTGGAACAGCAACGGCAGCTCACCGAAGACCCGGCAGGCGTCGGCCAGGTCGACCTCGGCCGGTGGGTAGAGGTCGTAGCCGGCGGCCCGGTACAACCCGTCGACCACCGACGTCTGCATGAAGCCGTAGGTCAACCCGGCGGTGTGGGTGAGCAGGTGCCAGATCCGGATCGGCTCGATCGCCGGCACGGTGTACGGCTTGAGCGTCGAGCCCTTGGAGTAGACCCGCATGTCGGCGAACTCGGGCAGCCAGCGCCCGATCTCGTCGGTCAGCTCGAAGCGGCCCTCCTCCCAGAGCATCATCGCCGCGACCGAGGTGATCGGCTTGGTCATCGAGTAGATCCGCCAGAGGGTGTCCGGCTGCACCGGCGTGCCCGCCTCGCGGTCCCGCAGCCCGTACGTCGAGCTGTGCGCGATCTCGCCGCGCCGGGTGACCACCGCCTGCCAGCCGGCGAGCCGGCCGGCGTCGACGTAGCTGGCGAAGTGTTCGTCGATCCGGGCCAGCCGCGTCGGGTCGAATCCGACCTGCTCCGGCTCGATGCTGGGTGCCATGCTCACCCCAGCGAACCTACCGGCCGGTACGCGGGGCGGGGAAGGCATGTTGTCGGGGTCACTGGTTAGCCTGCGGGACATGCCGGAGCCGACCGAGGACGTCACCTTCCACGACGAGGACTGGTACGCCGAGGAGCTGACCGACCGGCACTTCGTCAACTGCACCTTCCACCGGGTGGATCTCACCGAGGCGACCAGTCGGGGCGCGGTCTTCGAGGGCTGCACCTTCGGCGACGTGACGTTCAACGTCTCCCGGCACGCCGACTCGGCCTTCACCCGGTGCGTCTTCATCCGGTGCAACCTCTTCGAGGCGGAGTTCACCGGCTGCAAGCTGCTGGGCAGCACCTTCGACCGCTGTGACCTGCGGCCGTTGACGGTGACCGGAGGTGACTGGTCGTTCCTCACCCTCGCCGGCGGCGATCTGCGCGGCACGCGGTTCAGCGGCGTACGGATGCGGGAGACCGACCTGTCCGGGGCCGACCTGACGGGCGCGTCGCTGACCGGGTGCGACCTGTCCGACGTGCAGTGGCGCGGCGCCCGGCTCTCCGGTGCGGACCTGCGCGGCAGTGACCTGGCCGGGTTGGATCCGACGGTGGTGCACCGCGTCGGGGCGGTCATCGACGTGATGCAGGCGGCGACGCTGGCCCAGGCCCTGGGCTTCGATGTCCGGGGCTGAAGCCGTCGTGGCGAAGACATGAATTCTCTGTCGTCTATGCGAATCAGTCTCGGTGTCTCGGCTTTCGACGCCTCTAATGGGTGAGACAGCCGGTATCGCCTGGCCGTCCGTACATCGACCCCGACTCATGGAGGATTGGCGTCCGATGATCCGTACCGTTCAGGCCGCGCTCGTCGCGGCAGTGCTGACCGTGGTCGCGGTGGTGGTACCGGTGGGGCCGGCTGCGGCGGCAGCCAGTTGCTCGACCTCGTCGTCACAGGCGATCGTGGGGGGCTATCGGGTCACTCTCCGCTGTGACGAGGCGGGATACATCCATGGCTTCGGCCGTACGCTGACCGACGCGAACCTGGAGGCGTTGCGTCTGTACCAGCTCTACCTCACCTACGGCGTGAGCTGCCGGGGCTCGCTCATCGACTCCCTGGTGGGCGGGTTCGACGTGTCGATCTACTGCCCGGGGTCGTACACCAACAGCTTCGGCAGCAACCTCACGGACGCGGCAGCCGAGGCCCGGGAACTCGTGACGATGCGGCTCTCCGGCGGCCCGGACTGCGATGGCACCACCGTCGCGGCAATCGTCGGCGGCTACCGGGTGACGCTCTTCTGCACTGTGCGGTACGTCCGCGGTCAGGGCAGCACGCTCACGGAGGCAGCACAGATCGCCCGGCTCACCGCAGCGCTTGGTTGAGAGCGGGCCGCCGGCCGGTCGTTGCCCGGCCGGCGGCCCGCTTCGGCAGTAGCCTGGTCGGCGACCGTCCCACACGACCGGGAGGACAGGATGACCACGGGCGAAGGGGTGCTGGACAGCCCCACGAACTGGGTGGCCGAGCACATCAACCGCTACGTCGAGACCGATGGCGCCGACGGTCACGAGTGGCGGCCGGGCGTCTTCACGCTGCTGCTGACCACTCGTGGCCGGCGCAGTGGCGCACTGCGGCGCACCGCGCTGATCTACGGCCGGTCCGGCGACGCGTACGCGGTGGTCGCCTCCCAGGGTGGAGCCCCGCAGCACCCGGCGTGGTATCTCAACCTGCTGGCCGAGCCGCAGGTCGAGGTGCAGGTCGGCGCTGACCGGTTCACGGCCCGGGCGCGGGTGGCCACGGCGGAGGAGAAGGCGCGGCTGTGGCCGGTGATGACCGCCATCTGGCCGGCCTACGACGACTACCAGGCGAAGACCGACCGGGACATCCCGGTGGTACTGCTTGAACGCGACTGACGAGACGACCCCGGGGAGGACGAACGATGCCCGCTTTCGCGTTGGCACACCTGCGGAACCCGCAGGTCAACGAGGATATTCTGACCTACCTGGAGCGGATCCAGGCCACGCTGGAGCCTTACGGCGGCCGGTTCGTGGTGCACGGCCCGGAGGTGGACGTACGCGAGGGAGAGTGGCCGGGCAGCGTGGTCATCCTCGAGTTTCCCGACCGGCAGCAGGCTCACGCCTGGTACGACTCGCCGGCCTACCAGGAGATCCTGCCGCTGCGTACGCGTCACATCGACGCCTCGGCGATCATCTTCGACGGGGTGGGACCGGGCTATGACCCCGGCCGGACCGCGGCGGCGCTGCGGGCGCAGGCGACGACCGGCTGAGCCCACGGGACAGTTTGTCCGTCACTCCGGGTCCACCGGGTCGTAACGTCCTGCTGTCCGTGTTCGACCGTCCTGTGTGGAGGCCAGGCCGATGAACAGCAGCAGCAGTACCGTCCGTCCCGCTCCGCCCACCGGTGAGCGGTCCGGGGTGGGGCTGCGGGAGATCCCGCTGCCGCCGTACGTGACCGCCGAGGATGCCCAGTTCGCCGTGCGGGCTGTCGTGGTGCACGCGCCACGAAGCTGGTCGGGCGGCACGGTCTGCCGCAACGACGCCAGCCCGCACCCGTGCCGATTGCATCGGTGGGGCACCCGGGTGCTCGCGCTACGCGGTCTGCACGACGCCGACATCGCCGCGTTGATCGAGCGCGGGGATCCCGCTGCCCCGCTGCCGTCCCGGCCTCCGGCCTGACCGACGCGAGGCGGCGTAACCTGCTCGGATACCCGTCCAGCGGGCCGTCATGCCTTGTGTCGCGCTGACATCGCTCTATTTGACGGACGCCTCGACAGCGGGCACCGTTGGGGTCTGGAGGGGCCTTGAGCTGCCCCGATGTGGCGGTGGGTGGCACCGCCTGGGAGCCCAGAAACCCACGAGGAGTCCCACCATGCTCACGATGACCGACAATGCCGTCCTGGTGATCCGTGATCTCGCCGCGCAGCAGGACGTCTCCGAGGGCGGCGGCGTACGCATCGCCGCGGACACCACCGCCGGCTCGCTCACCGTCGAGTTGGTGCCCGCGCCGATCGAGGGCGACCACGTGGTCGACAACCAGGGTGCCCGGATCTTCCTGGATTCCGATGCGGCCGACCTGCTCGGTGATGCCTCGGTCGACGCGACCGTTGACGACGAGGGTGTCGTGCAGTTCGGGTTCACCGAGAAGGAGTAGCTCGGGCCAGCGCGTTCAGTACGTGGGCCAGATGGTGTGAGGTGCTCCACGCCATCCAGTTGGTGGCCGAGCCGGCCCCGGCACCCCGCCTCGCTCGGCGGGCGATTTCCTGATCGCCCCAGGAGAAGCTCGCGCCCGTGGCCGGCCAGTGCGGGCCCGACACCAGCGTGCGACACAGGTCGGCGATCCGCTGGTCGCCCTGCCCACGGCGGCGCGACCAGCGGTGGATCAACCAGGCGCCGTCGCCGGTGTAGGGGACCGTCAGGTGCCGGTCGACGGCCGGCTGGGCCGCGGCCGAGGTCACGCCGTAGTCGCCGAAGGTCACCCCCAGGTCGGCCAGTCGCTGCCAGAGCAGCCAGTCCCAGCGATCCACCCGTACCGGCTCGTCGATGGGCAGTCGGGACAGGGCCGGCGGCATGCCACCGGCCACCACGCTCACCGAACGCCAGGCGTGTCGGCGGGCCCAGTCCAGCATCCGCCGGACCCGGGGCTCGGCCAGCCGGACGTCGGCCGGGCAGCACACGTCACCACAGTCGAGCACCAGATCACACTGCTCAGGGGCCAGCCGTGCGTGTCTTCCGATCCGCTCCACGGCCGTGGTGGTGGCGTCGGGACCGGCCCGGTCCTGCCGTAGCCGCAGGCGTACCACGCCCCGTCGGGTCTGCGCGCGGGACATGGCACCGAGCGCCGCCAACCGCCGCTCACCGTCCGTCAGGCCGATCACCGGCACCAGCGGTACGCCCCGGCGGGCCAACGCGGAGGCCGTGGTGTCGGGTAGGGCGCCGATATCGACGGCGGGAAGCAGCCCGGGTGGCAGTCGGGTCAGCGGGTCGATGACGGTTTTGTCGACTTCGGACAGTTGCAGGATCGGGCTGAGCATCGGGGCGAGGGCGTCGTCGAGGTGGCCGAGCGCCTCCAACTCCCCGCGCCGTGCGGTGAGGACAGGACGGTAGACCGGCTCCTCCGCCCGTCCTCCGGGGGCGGGCATCATAATTCAATGTAGCCAGACGATTACCCACCACCCAGAGCGGAGCAGCGGGAAATCGCCGGACAGGTGTCAACTGCCTGACTATCCTCGCGTGGTGTCTGACGCACCGACCCGGTACCGGTCCGCCGACGAGGACAGCGCCCGCTGGCAGGGCTTCCCCTTCCGCCCCGGGGACATCGTGATCAGCACCCGCTCCAAGAGCGGGACGACCTGGATGCAGATGATCTGCGCCCTGCTGGTGTTGCGTACGCCGGAACTGCCGGCCCCGCTGACCGAGCTGTCACCCTGGCTCGACTGGCTGGTCGAGCCGAAGGAGCGGGTTTACGCGCGGCTGGCCGCCCAGCGGCACCGCCGCTTCATCAAGACCCACACCCCGCTGGACGGGGTACCGATTGATCCCCGGGTGCACTACGTGGTGGTGGCCCGCCATCCGCTCGACGCGGCGGTCTCGCTGCACCACCAGAGTGCCAATCTGGATCGCGCCCGGCTCGCCGAGCTGACCGGTCAGCCCGCGACACCGGAGTCGGAGAGCCCTCGCCCGTCGGTCGAGCAGGCGCTCGTACGCTGGATCGACGCGAATCCGGATCCACGCGCTGAACTGGATTCGTTGCCGGGTGTCATGTGGCATCTACGCGACGCCTGGGCCCGCCGGCACCAGCCGAACGTGCACCTCGTCCACTACGACGACCTTCGGGCCGACCTGACCGGGCAGATGCGGCACCTGGCCGAACGCCTGGACCTCGAACCTCCCGGACCGCACCTGGTGGCGGCGGCCACCTTCGACCGGATGCGGGCCCGCGCCGACCGGCTCGCGCCCGACGCCGCCGGAGTGCTGAGGGAACGCAACGCCTTCTTCCGCAGTGGTCGGTCCGGTCAGGGCAACGAACTGCTGGACGCAACGGCCCGCGCCCACTACCGCGCCCGGGTCGCCACCCTGGCGCCGCCGGACCTGCTGGCCTGGCTGCATCGTGCCGAGGCGTAGCCGCCGGCGCCCCGGAGCGGCGGGTGCCGCTCCGGGGCGCTGACCGAGCCGTCTCCGGCCCGCTGATCGGGTCAGTCGTCGTCCCGGTCGTCGTCATCGTCGTCATCGTCATCGTCGTCGTCCCGGTCGTCATCGTCGTCCACCGGCTCCTGCTCGGCCTTGACGACCTCACCGGACTGCCGGTCGACGTCGATCTCGTGCTCGGTGCCGCCGTTGACGATCTCGACCTCCCAGACGGCCCGGCCGTTCTCCTCGTCCCGGTCGGTCTCGGTGATCTGTCCACCACCGGCCTGTGCCAGAGCGATCTCACCGGCCCGCTCCCGACTCACCGCATCACCCTCGGTCGCCGACTGGGTCTGCGCCGGAGCGCTGGGTGCGGCGCTGCTCGGATCGGTCGTGGTGGTGCCGCTCGGGTCGGCGGTCGCGGGGCCGGTGGGGTCGGCGGGGACAGCCGCGGTCGTCGGGGCGCCGGTCGCGGCGGTCAGGGTCGTCTGCCGTGCCGGACCGTCGTCCGCCGCCGCGACGCCGAGGAACACCCCGGCCACTGCGAGCACCGCCGCCGCGCCGCCGACCGACGCCAGGATCAGGGGGTTGCGCTTCATCGTCTACACCTCTCCTCGGTTGTTGCATCGAGGATCGGCCGTGCCGCGATAGCAGCGCGCTGTCCAAACCCTAAGCCCCGGTTAAGACCGGATCTGCTCACGGGCGGGGGTGGGGCCAGGTCGGGCGCGGCGGGTTACGCGCGGCCGAGCCAGAGCTTCACCTCTGCGCCGCCGCCGGTGCGCTCGCCCAGGGTCAGTCGGCCGCCGCTGGCCTGGGCCGCCCGGCGGGCGATGTCGAGCCCGAGTCCGGTCGAGCCGGCCTGGCTCGCTCCTCGGTGTACCAGGTCGGCCGTGATGCCGGGGCCTTCGTCGGCGACCGTCAGGACCACCTGGTCGCCGACGACGCGGAGCCGGACGGCGAAGGGGGTGCCGTCCGGGGTGTGCGCGAAGACGTTGCCGAGCAGGGCGTCCAGCGCGGCGGCCAGCTCGTCGGCCGCGACGGCGACCGGAACCGGGCCGGGTGTCAGGTCGAGGTCGACCGCGCGGCCGGTCTCCTCCGCCAGCACCGACCAGAAGGCGACCCGGTCCGCCACGGTGGTCGCGGCGTCGGCGACCACCGCGCCATCAGTGGGGGTACGCCAGCGGGCCTGCCGGATCAGACCGGTGACCGCCCGCTCAAGGCCGTCCACCGCGTCGATCACCCGGGCGGCGTCCTGCGGGTCGCGCAGTGACTCGGCCTCCAGCCGCAGGGCGGTCAGCGGCGTACGCAGCCGGTGCGACAGGTCGGCCACCTGTTCCCGCTCGTGCACCAGCAACTCCTGGATCCGGCCGGCGAGGTGGTTGAGGGCGCCACCCACCTCGCGCAACTCGACCGGTCCCGACGGGCTCACCCGCGCGTCCAGCTCGGCGTTGGCCAACCGGTGCGAGACCTCCGACAGCTCGCTGATCGGGCGGACCAGCGTGCGGGCCAGCCGGTCGGCGACGGCCAGGGCGATCAGCACCAGCAGCGCTCCGAGCAGGGCCAGCACCAGCCAGGCACGACCCACGCCGACGGTCATCTCCGCACGCGGCACCACGGTGCGGATCACGGTGGTGCCGTCCGTGCGGCCCTGCACCGCGATGACCACCTCCCGGCCATCGGCCGTCTCGGCGGTGAGGCTCTGCCCGCGCTCGGCCAACTCCACCGCCGGGGTACGGGTGGCGTTCGAGCCGAGCACCGTGCCGTCCGGCAGGAACACGCTGACCGGCCGGGCCGATTCGGCGGCGAGCTGCTCGACGGTCAGCCGTACGGTCTCCGCGTCGGCGGCGCCCACCACCGGAGCGAGGCTCTGCGCGTCGGCGGTGGCCCGTACCGTGGCCCGGTCCTCGGCGGCGGTGCGCAGCAGCAACGCCAGCGGCACCAGGAAAGCGATCACGATGAGGACGCTGACCGCGGCCACCAGCAGCGCCAGGCGCGCCCTCACCCGCCGACCTCCGGAGCGACCAGCCGCACCCCGACTCCGCGTACCGTGTGCAGGTAGCGCGGCTGCTGGGCACTCTCGCCGAGCTTGCGGCGCAGCCAGGACAGGTGCACGTCAACGGTCTTGTCCGCACCGCCGTACGGGATCTGCCACACCTCGGTCAGCAGCTCCCGCTTGGTCACCACCTCACCGACCCGGGTGGCCAGATGCCGCAACAGGTCGAACTCGCGCGGGGTCAGCTCGACCGGCGCGCCGTCGAGGCTGACCTGCCGGGAGCGGGGGTCGATGCGCAGCCCACCGACCACCACCGTCGGATCCTCCGTCGGTCCACCTGATCCGCGACGTAGCACCGCGCGTACCCGCGCGTCGAGCTGGGCGGCGGTGAACGGTTTGACCACGTAGTCGTCGGCCCCCGCGTCGAGCACCTGGACGATCTCCCGTTCGTCGTCGCGGGCGGTGGCCACGATGACCGGGACGACGCTGACGGCCCGCAGCATCCGCAGCAGCTCGCGGCCGTCCAGGTCGGGCAGCCCGAGGTCGAGTACGACCAGATCGGGGCGGTCGTCGAGGGCGTCGCGCAGCCCGGTCATCGCGGTCGAGGCGGCGGCCACGGCGTGTCCCCGCTCGCGCAGCGCCCGCACAAGCGGGGCACGGATGGTCAGGTCGTCCTCGATCAGCAGCAGGCGGGCCACAGCAGGCAGGGTATCCCCGGCGATCCGCGTCGGCCGGCTTCGTTAACCGTCCCTTAGCGTTGCCCGAAGGTAGCCCCAACCGTTGATCGGGGATAGTCGGGTGATGGGCCGTCGAACCTTCCTCGCCGTGGCCGGTTGGCTGGCCACCGCGGTCGTTGCCACACTGGTCGGGATCGCCGCGATCCGGTTGGTGGGGGAGAGCCTCACCGGTACGCCCGGTGGGGTACGCAGCCAGGAGGAGATCGCCCGCGCGCTCGCCGAGCCGGTCCCGGCCGGCACCGGATCCTCCGGCGGCGCGCCGACCGGTACCCCGGCACCCGGCAACGGGCCGACCGGCGTCGGCCCGGACGGGTCGCCATCGGGCCCGGTGTCGCCGGGCGACCCGAGCACGGTGCCGGGCAACCGGCGCGGCTTCTCCACGGTGGGCGGCAGCGCGGTTGCCGAGTGCGTGCCGGGCGGGGTCTACCTGGTTTCCTGGAGCGCGCGACCGGGTTACCGGGTCGACGACGTCGATCGTGGCCCGGACGACGACGCGGACGTCACGTTCGTCGGGCCGAGCGGCGAGTACGAGCTGTCCGTTCGATGCGCGGGTGGGGTGCCCACCGTCGACCTCGACGACGACTGAGCCGCGCACACGTCTCAGGTATCACCGCAGGTCAGTAGCATGATCAACAGGCCCAATGTCTCGTATCGGACAGTCATTCGCCTGGCTGCCGACAGGGAACGCGACATACGTTCGAGGCGCAAAGGGGGCTGATCGGCGCTGATCCCCCTTTAGGTATCGCAACCAACTCAACACGCCAGGGCCGCTCGGCCGGGTCGGGGAAGGAGTCCGATGTCCAGCGCGCGAGCCAGGAGCAGAGGTGCACCGCAGCCGGTGCCGGGGGACGAGGCCACGGCCCACGCCGAGGCCGAACACACCACCTGCGCCGGCGGCGGCATGCCATCGACCGCGAGAGTCCTCTTCGCCGTGGTCAACGCCGACGGTCACCTGGTCCGAGGGCTGGGCGCGGCGGCGGCCAACCGGTTGCGGACCGGGATGTACCAGGTGGTCTTCGACCAGGACGTGACCGGTGCCAGCATGGTCGGCACCGTCGGACTGCCGGGGAGCACCGGCCTTGCTCCGGCCGGACAGATCGCGGTCGCGGGTCGTACCGGCATCCCGAACGCCGTCTTCGTGACCACCTTCGACGGTGTCGGGTCGGCCGCCGACCGTCCCTTCCACCTGGCCGTGCTCTCCTGAGCAAGCGCCAGCCGCACACGAGCGCGCGGCGCCGTTGACCCGAGGGTCGAAACCGCGCCGCGCTCGGCCGTCTCCCACCGCCGCAGCCGTACGGCGGTACGTCAGCGGGGACCTGGCATGACCGGTCGCACCGGTCGCTGGTGTCGATCCCCGATCTGTGCCGGTCCAAACCGCCGGGCGGTGGTCAATTCCACCATTTGCGAACCGCGGCGTGGACCGGTCCGCAATGGGGTATGTGTCGGGGCATGGAGCACTTCACTATCGCTACCGTCGCCGAGAAGAGCCCGGACTTCCGGCGGGTGCTGTGGACCGGGAACCACACCCAATTGGTGATCATGACGATCCCGCCGGGCGGCGAGATCGGTGAGGAGGTCCATGAGGACATCGACCAGATCCTGACCTTCGTCAGCGGCACCGGTGAGGCGCGAGTGGCCGGGGAGAAGCGCGAGGTGGTACAGGGCGACCTGGTGGTCGTACCGGCCGGCACCCGCCACAACTTCGTCAACACCGGGCCCAACCCGCTGGTGCTCTACACCGTCTACGGGCCGCCGGAGCACGCCGACCAGGCCGTACACCGCACCAAGGAGGAGGCCGACGCCGCCGAGGCCGCTGGGAAGGACGAACCGCCCACCTCCTGATTTCTCCGCCCTCGCCGGTCTTCGCCCTGGGCGGCCGAGACCGGCGAGGCGTGGTGATGAGGCCCGGAATCCCGGGTACGCCGACCCGCATGGAGCAGCCGGCGATCTCCGACTACGGGTACCTCTCCGACTGCCGCTCGGGCGCGTTGGTCAGCCGGGCCGGCTCGATCGACTGGTGGTGCCCGAACCGGTTCGACTCGCCGTCGGTCTTCGGTCGGCTGCTCGACCCGAACGGCGGTCACTGGCAACTGGCACCGGTGGCCGCAGGACAGTCCGGGCACCGGGTGCAGCGCTCGTACCAGCCGGACACGCTGGTGCTGCGCACCGTGCACCACACCGCGGAGGGCAGCGTGGCCGTCACCGACGCCCTCGCCGCCGAGGTGGGCGCCCGCGCCCACGAGTTCGGCATGCGCTCCCCGGCCGTGCTGCTGCGCGTCGTCGAGGGACTGTCCGGCCGAGTGCCGATGACCTTGGACTACCGCCCGCGACCGGAGTACGGCCTGCTCACCCCGTACCTGAGGGAGTTGCCGGACGGCTCGGTCACGGCCGTGGCCGGGCCGGTGGCGTTGGTGCTGCGCAGTACCGGGCTGCCCCTACGCGTCGAACAGGACCGGGTGCGGCAGACGTTCACCGTCGACGCGGGGCAGGCGCTCGGTTTCGATCTGGCCTACGCGTCGGCGTACGGCGAACCACCGGCCCGGCTGGACCCGATCTCCACCCTGACGGACACGGTGCTGGCCTGGGAGGCGTTCCGCGAGAGCCACCGGTACGAGGGGTGCTATGCCGAGGTGGTGCGGCACAGCGCAACGGTCCTCACCGGCCTCACATACGCCCGCAGCGGCGCGGTCGCCGCGGCGTCGACCACCTCGCTGCCGGAACAGTTCGGCACCGACCGCAACTACGACTACCGCTTCTGCTGGCTGCGGGACTTCGCCATGACGATGCGGGCGCTGTGGGTGGCGGCCTGCCCGACCGAGTCGTCCCGCCTGTTCGAATGGGCCGCCCGCTCGATCGGCCGGATCGGTTCCGATCCGGTGCCCGTGCTGTTCGGGCTCGAAGGGGAACGCGACGTTTCCGAGCATGTCTGTCCCCACCTGCTCGGCTACGCCGGAAACGGACCGGTACGCGCCGGCAACGACGCCTGGCGGCAGCGGCAGCTCGACGTGCCGGGTGAGGTCATCTCGGCGGTGTGGCGGATGCACGACTACCTCGGCGAGCAACTCCCCGCCGAGCTGCGCGACATGGTGCTCGGCCTCACCGAGCAGGTGGCGACCACCTGGCGACTGCCCGACCGGGGCATCTGGGAACCGCGCGACCGGGAGCGGCACTACCTGTCGTCCAAGGTGCTCTGCTGGGTGGCGATGGACCGGGCGGTGCGGCTGGCCCCGCAGTTGGGGGAGCAGGCGGACGTGCGGCGCTGGGCCGGCATCCGGGACGAGATCCGGGCCACCATCCTCCGCGACGGTTTCGACGAGCGCCGGGGTGTCTTCACTACTGCCTTCGGGTCGCCGGACCTGGACGCGGCAGCCCTGTACCTGCCGGTGGTGGGGTTCCTGCCGGCCACCGACCCACGGATGTGGGCCACCATCGAAGCGGTCGAGCGGGAACTCGGCGGGGACAACGGATTGATCCACCGCTGGGAGGACGACCCGGCCGGATTCGTGCTCTGCTCGTTCTGGCTGGTGGAGTGCCTGGTGCTGGCGGGCGAACGGGAACGGGCCGCCCGGCTGTTCGAGCAGGTCACCGGGTACGCCAACGACGTGGGGCTGTTCAGCGAGCAGATCGATCCGGCCACCGGGGCGCACCTGGGCAACACGCCGCAGGCGCTGTCCCACATCGGTCAGGTCAACGCCGCGTGGCGGCTGACCGATCCCACCGCCGAATGACGTCCGCGACGTCCCGCCTCGACGGCGGGGCGCCACCACACGTCAACGGGGCAGCACCGGTACGCCGGACACGTCGATCGTCTCCGGATACTTCACGCCAGCACCGGTGTTCAGCACGACCACGCGTTCACCCGCCCGGATCCAGCCGCCGGCCCGCAACCGACGCGCGGCCGTCAGGCAGGCGGCCCCCTCGGGGCAGAGCAGCAGGCCCTCCCGGGCGGCGAAGTCCCGCAGGTCGGTCAGGATCTCGGTGTCGTCCACCGCGATCGCGGTGCCGGCGGTGGCGCGCAGCGCGGCGAGAATCAACTCGTCGCCCAACGGCGCCGGAACGGTGATGCCGAACGCCACCGTGTGGGCGTCCTCCCACGGTTGTGCCCGGTCGTCCCCGGCGGCGAACGCCCGCACGATCGGCGCGCAGCCGGTGGCCTGCACCGCCACCAGACGGGGCAGCTTGTCCTCGACCCAGCCCAACTCCCGCAGCTCGCCGAGAGCCTTGTGGATGCCGATCAGCCCCACGCCACCGCCGGTCGGATAGATGATGACGTCGGGCACCTGCCAGCCCAGCTGCTCGACGATCTCGTACCCCATCGTCTTCTTGCCTTCGAGGCGGTACGGCTCGCGCAGCGTGCCGGCGTCGAAGACGGTGCCCTCGGCGGCCGCGACCAGCGCGGCCACCTGGCGCCCGGCGTCGCCGATCAGGCCGTCGATCAGGCGCAGGTCGGCACCGGCGGCCACGCACTCCCGACGACAGATGCTCGGTGCGGACAGTGGCATCACGATGGTGGCGCCCAGCCCCGCCCGGGTCGCGTAGGTGGCCCACGCCGCGCCCGCGTTGCCGTTGGTCGGCATGGCGATCCGCCGGATGCCCAGCTCCCGGGCCCGACTCACGCCGACAGCGGCACCACGCGCCTTGAACGAGCCGGTCGGCGTCAACCCCTCGTCCTTGACCAGCAGGTCGTCGACGCCGATGTCCGCGCCGTACGCCGGCGCGCGCAGCATCGGCGTCCATCCCTCGCCGAGGGTGGTGACGTGCCGCGGGTCGGCCACCGGCAGCAGCTCCCGGTAACGCCACAGATCGGCCGCGCGCAACCCGAACCGCTCCGGCTCGATCACCCGCCCGGCCGCCGCGAGGTCGTAGCGCGCCAGCAGCGGTGAGCCGCATTCGCAGAGGTTCTGCGGTACGCCAGCGTCGTGTTCCCGGCCGCAGCGCGGGCATTCGAGGTGGGTCAGATACACGCCGCTCCTCGCCGTCTCAGCTCGCGTCCACGCTGCGCCACGCGCGGCTGCGGCGACCCGGCTCGTAGGCGGAGTCCAGCCGCTTCGCCACCACCCCGGGCAGGCCCTGTTCACGCGCCGCACGCATGGTTTCGGCACCGGCGCCGGGAAACCAGGGCGGAGTCTGCCAGTGCGGCCCGGCCAACGCCAGCGAGTCGAGCAACTCCCGACGCTGCGGGTACGGCAACTCCAGGCTGCTCACCCCCTCCAACCACAGCAGATCGACAAGCAGGTACTGGGCATCGACGGTGCTGCGCCCACCCCGCGCCGGCCGGACCTTCCCGGCGCGATCGATGCGGACCAGGACGCCGTCCAGCACGACCTCGGTCGGTGCCAGCGCCTCGGCCATCGGCCGCAGCCACGGATATCCACCGGTGATCTCCTCACCGGCTTCGGAGAGCAGCCGCAGCCGTCCGCCGGAGACGTACGCCACCGCGCGTATCCCGTCCCAGCGCAGCTCGTACCCCCAGGCGTCCTGATCGGTGGGGAGCCGGCCGGCGGGCGTGGGACGCATCGGCGCGACCAGGTCGGGCATGGCGCTCCAGCCCGGCGGTGGCGGGTCGGTGCGGCGCACCATCCAGTCCCGGCCGTCGCGTCCGCCGGTGGCGAAGAGCACGTACCGTCCGCTGGTCCGCTTCCCTTGCAGCTCGACCACCACCTCGCGGTCCTGCCACTTCTCGCAGCGGTAGGTGCCCCGGTCGTGGATGAGCATCCGGCCGCCGCCGTACTCGCCGGCCGGGATCTCGCCGGAGAAGTCGAGATACTCCATGGGATGGTCCTCGGTGTGCACGGCGAGGTGGTTGCGCCCCTGATCACGGGGCAGCCCACGCGGCACCGCCCAGGAGACGAGCACTCCGTCGCGCTCCAGCCGCAGATCCCAGTGCAGGCTGCGGGCGTGGTGCTGCTGGATGACGAACCGGGCGCGGTCGCCGGCCCGGGACCGCCGGGGACGCTCGGCCGGGACCGGCTCGGGGGTACGCGCGGCGTCCCGCTTGCGCCGGTACTCCTCCAGCCGGTCAGCCACGTCCCGCATTCTCCGGCAAATCGCGCCGACGCGCCCGGCGGCGGGATTCGACGCGCCCGATCTCGGGCATGCCGAGCGTCATCGGGGGTAGAACGGTCGACATGAACCACAGTGACCACCCCACCGCAGTTCTCCCCGGTGACGTCCGGATACCGCTGCTCGGCTTCGGCACCTGGCAGGCGACCGGCGAAGAGGGCTACAAGGCCGTCCTCGCCGCGCTCGACGCCGGCTACCGGCACATCGACACCGCCACCATGTACGGCAACGAGGAGGAGGTCGGCCGCGCGATCCGGGAGAGCGGGCTGCGCCGGGAGGACGTCTTCATCACCACCAAGTTGCCACCGGAGCGGGTCGGCCGGGAACGGGAGACGATCGAGGAGAGCCTGCGCGCCCTCGGCGTCGACCACGTCGACCTGTGGCTGGTCCACTGGCCGCCGAGCAACCCCGGTGACCTGATCCCGGTCTGGCGGGAGATGCTCGCCGCCCGCGACGCGAAGCTGACCCGGGCGGTCGGGGTCAGCAACTTCAGTACCGCCCAGATCGACGAGCTGATCCAGGCGACCGAGGAGAACCCGGCGGTCAACCAGATCAAGTGGGGACCGCGGCTCTACGACCGACAGCGGCACGCCGAGCACCGGGACCGTGGGGTGGTGCTGGAGGGCTACAGCCCGTTCAAGACCACCGACCTGTCCGACCCGGTGCTGACCCGGATCGCCGGGGCACACAACGTCTCGCCCGCCCAGGTGGTGCTGCGCTGGCACCTCGACCACGAGATCGTGGCGATCCCCAAGTCGGTGACGCCGGAGCGGATCCGCGCCAACGCGGACATCTTCGGCTTCTCGCTGACCGCCGAGGAGATGCGCGACATCGACGCCCTCGGCTCCTGACCCGTCTGCGGTGTGCCGGCCGTCGATCGTCGTCAGGTGACGGCCGGCGGCTCCGGGTCGGTGTGCGCCCAGCGATGCAGCGGGTAGCGGCGGCCCTTGTCCTCGACGAAAACCGGCTCATCGCCGGTCGGCCGGTAGCCGCCGGACCGGGCCACGGCCACACTGGCGATGTTGTCCGCCTCGATCTCCAGATACACCGTCGGCAGGCCGAGCACCCGGTGGGCGTGCCCGGTCAGCAGCCGCAGCGCGCGGCTGGCCAGGCGTGCACCGCGATAGGCCGGGCCGATCGCGTAGCCGATGGTCCCCGCGGCCAGGTTGAGCATCACCTCGCCCCGGGCCAGGTCGTCGCCGCTGGTGACGGCGAGGTAGATCCGGTCACCGGCCTGCTCGGCACGCCGGGCGGTGTTCAGGTACCGCTCGGCGGCAGCCAGGTCGAACGGGGTCGCCACCGGTAGGCGGTACGCCATCTCGGCATGGTCGAAGAGCGTGACCAGTTGCCCGAGGTCGCGCTCGGACCACGGGCGCAGGACTATCCCGTCACCTTCCAGGCGTACGTCCACGTCAGCTCGGTCCCCCGTCGTAGCGGCTCCCAAGTCTGCGAGTTCGTGACACCACGGAGCAACCCCGGGGTGGGGCCACCGGCGGTGACGTCGGACGGCCTGATCCGTGCTGGGGGTGCGGTGGGTGCCGCACCCCCAGCGGACGTTCGTCAGGAGCGGGAGCAGGTGGCGCCGTTGAGGGTGAAGGCGGTGGGGTTGGAGTAGGACCCGCTGAGCGTGCCCTGGTAGCCGAAGCTGGCCGTGCCGCCGGGCGAGATCGTGCCGTTGTGGCCGACGTTGCGGGCGGTCACCGAGGAGCCGCTCTGGCTCACCGTGGCGTTCCAGGAGTTGGTCACCTGCTGCCCGGACGGCAGCGAGTAGGCAAGCGTCCAGCCGTTGATCGTGCTGGAGCCGGTGTTGGTGATCTGCACGTCGGCGGTGAAGCCGTTGTTCCACGAGTTGGCCGTGTACTTCACCGCGCAGGCACCGCTGCCCGAGGGCGGCGGGGTGGTGGTGGGCGGCGGGTTGTTGTTGCCGCCACCGTTCACTGCGGCCGAGAAATTCGTCACGGCCAGCCCGACACCGCCCTGCCACGGCTCGAAACCGGCCTGGATGCTGGTCAGGTACCAGGAGTTGGTGATCGCGCCCCGGTTGCGGGTGTCGTTGATGAACGCCAGCAGGTTCAGGTTCGCGCTGCTGATGGCCGACGGGGCGACGTACGAGATGACGTTGTTGGAGCCGTTGCTGCCCCGCCAGACCTCCCAGCTGCGCCCGTCGATGTTGGCGTTGCCGACCGGGGAGCCGATGGGCTGGATCGGGCCCTGCCGGTTGAACCAGATCATGATCTCCATCTGGTTCACGCCGTCGCGCTTGGGTGACGGGTCGAGCCAGATGTCGTACGAGGCGTTGTAGGTGCCGTTGCTCACGTACCGGTAGTTGATGCTGCTGGTCGCGCTGCTGATCTGGCTGACCTGGATGGGCAGGTTGGTGCCGGGGGAGCAGTTGGTGTAGTGGCAGCCGAGGAAGACCGACGGGTACGCGGTCGGCGCGCCGTTGGTCGGGCTGCTGCCGTTCTGAGTGGTGATCTCGAAGCCGTTGCTGGTGACGTTGATGCACTGCTGGGCGGTGGTGCCCCAGCGGTTGTTCTGCACCACGTACCGGTTCTGGATCACGGTCGAGCCGTACTGCTCGCAGATCTGGGTGTCGGCGGAGGCGGCTCCACCGAGGGTCACGGCGACGATCGAGCCGGCGGCGGCCAGCCCGACGGCCACGATGGCCCGCAAGGTACGTCTCATGATGCTCCTAGCGCTGCGGCGTCGCCCGGACGCCGGGACGGATGCGGACGGAGCGTTCGGGATCGCGCCGTCGATAGTTACGGGAGCGCTCCCATGCTCATTGCCACATTTACATCCTTGAAACAATGGGCGCAACTGGCGCGGGTGATTGGTGTCAATTGCTACATGTGTCGCGGACGCCACGATCGGGCATCCGCCGACTCCGGGCGGCTGGTGGCCGACGCCGACGGGCGGATCCGGGAGTGCCGAGGGGTGTCGGAGGTGGGCCGGTTGCCTCTGGTGTGTGCCGATTGCGCCGAGTAGTCTCTTGCCTTCAACGCGTGCCGAACCCCTCCGGAGGCGTACACCCCCATGCGTGGCTCCCCCCTGCGCATCCTCGTCGTCGGCGCGGGCATCGCCGGGCTGGCCGTGGCCCGGGCGCTGCGCCTGGCGGGCTTTCGGCCGGACCTCACCGACAAGGCGCCGCCGCACGACCTCACCGACGCCGGGCTCTACCTTCCCGGCAACGCGGCCCGCGCGCTGCGCCGGCTGGACCTCGACGACCCGGTCCGCCCGTACGGAAAGGTCATCCACCGGCAGCGGTTCCTCGACTCGACCGGTGCCCCGCTGTGCGAGGTGGACCTCGACGCACTCTGGGCCGAGGTCGGCGAGTGCCGGGCGTTGGCCCGCTCCGACCTGCACCGGGTGCTACTCAGCGGTGCCGGCGGCGCGGTCCGCCACGGCGCGGAGGTACGCTCCATCGACCTGCTGCCGTCCGCTGTCGGCGTCACCTTCGTCGACGGCACCCGGACCGAGTACGACCTGGTGATCGGCGCCGACGGGCCGCGTTCCTCGATCCGGGCGCTGGCCGCGCTCGGCGGTCCGCCCCGCCCCGCTGGGCAGGTGGTCTACCGCGGCGTCGTACGGGACGGTCCGCCGGTCGACGAGTGGACCGCCCTGCTCGGGCAGCGCTGCGGCTTCCTCGTGGTGCCGATCGGCGCCGGCCGGTTGCACTGCTACGCCGACGAGGCCGGCACCGACCTGCCGGCCGACCCGCTGGGCCGGCTGCGCGAGCTTTTCGGCGAGTACGGCGGACCGGTGCCGGAGGTGCTCGACGCGCTCGACGGGGTGCACGCCACCACCACCGACGAGGTCGAGCTCGGGCGTTGGTTCCGGGGAAGGGTGGTGCTGGTCGGCGACGCCGCCCACGCCACCGCGCCGACCCTGTCCCAGGGGGCCGCGATGGCTCTGGAGGACGCGGTGGTGCTCGCCGAGTCGCTGCACGCCGCGGGCAGCGTCGAGGCGGCGCTGACCGCGTACGAGAGCCGCCGCCGACCGCGTACCCGATGGGTGCAGGACCGGACCCGGGACCGCAACCGCACCCGCGACGTGCCGCCGGCGCTCCGCGACCCGCTGCTGCGCGGGCGCGGCGACCGCATCTTCGGGGAGCACTACCGGCTGCTTCTCGGCCCGCTGTGATCCACCCCCGGGCGACCCCACGCGGTGCTGTCACCTGCCGGGGACTATCATCCTTGCGGATGACGGCCCGCCGAGTCAGCGCGTGCCGAGCGGGACAACCCAGAACCGGAGGCCACTCGTGACCACCGTCGCACCCAAGCCGGTCGTGACCCGGCCCTGGCCGGTCCGGGAGCCGGTCAAGGGGTCGGCCATCGCGCGGCTGCTGCGGACCACGGACGCGAAGCAGATCGGGATCATGTACATGGTCACCGCGTTCGTGTTCTTCATGATCGGTGGCCTGATGGCCCTGATCATGCGGGCCGAGCTGGCCCGGCCCGGGCTGCAGTTCCTGTCGCCGGAGCAGTACAACCAGTTGTTCACGATGCACGGCACGATCATGCTGCTGTTCTTCGCGACGCCCATCGTGTTCGCCTTCGGCAACTACGTCGTGCCCATCCAGATCGGTGCGCCCGACGTCTCCTTCCCGCGGCTGAACAGTTTCGCCTACTGGCTGTACCTGTTCGGCGGCACCATGGCCACCGCCGGCTTCCTCACCCCCGGTGGAGCGGCGGACTTCGGCTGGACCGCCTACACGCCGCTGAGCACCAGCGAGCACGCTCCCGGTGTCGGCGCCAACATGTGGGTGGTCGGTCTGGCCATCTCCGGTCTGGGCACCATCCTCGGCGCGGTCAACCTGATCACCACGATCCTGACCCTGCGCGCACCGGGCATGACCATGTTCCGGATGCCGATCTTCACCTGGAACATGCTGGTCACCAGCCTTCTGGTGATCCTGGTCTTCCCGCTGCTGGCCGCCGCGCTGTTCGCGTTGGCCGCCGACCGGCTGCTGGGTGCGCACGTCTACAGCCCGGAGACCGGCGGGCCGATGCTGTGGCAGCACCTGTTCTGGTTCTTCGGCCACCCCGAGGTCTACATCATCGCGCTGCCGTTCTTCGGCATCATCAGCGAGATCATCCCGGTCTTCTCCCGCAAGCCGATCTTCGGCTACAAGGGCCTGGTCGCCGCCACCATCGCCATCGCCGGCCTGTCGATGAGCGTCTGGGCGCACCACATGTTCGCCACCGGTCAGGTGCTGCTGCCGTTCTTCAGCTTCCTGAGCTACCTGATCGCGGTGCCCACCGGCATGAAGTTCTTCAACTGGATCGGCACCCTGTGGCGGGGGCAGATCAGCTTCGAGTCACCGATGCTGTTCTCCATCGGCTTCCTGGTCACCTTCCTCTTCGGTGGCCTGACCGGGGTGCTGCTGGCCGCCCCGCCGCTGGACTTCCACCTGCACGACTCGTACTTCGTGGTGGCGCACTTCCACTACGTGCTCTTCGGCACGATCGTCTTCGCGGTCTTCGCCGGGATCTACTTCTGGTTCCCGAAGATGTTCGGCCGGATGCTCGACGAGCGGCTAGCCAAGATTCACTTCTGGCTCACGATGATCGGTTTCCACACCACGTTCCTCATCCAGCACTGGTTGGGCAACGAGGGCATGCCCCGGCGGTACGCCGACTACCTGCCCGACGACGGATTCACCACGCTGAACATGATCTCGACGATCGGCGCGTTCATCACCGGTATCTCGACGCTGCCGTTCCTCTACAACTGCTGGAAGTCGTACAAGGCCGGCCCGGTGGTCGAGGTCGACGACCCGTGGGGCCACGGCAACTCGCTCGAATGGGCGACCAGCTCGCCGCCGCCGCTGCGCAACTTCGACCGGATGCCACGGATCCGCTCCGAGCGGCCGGCCTTCGACCACAAGTTCCCCGAGCTGGCTGCCGGACAGACCCTCGCCGGCCCGCCCGAGGGTGGTTCGAAGCCATTGACCAGCGAATCCGACGGTGGTGCCAGCTACACCGAGGACGTGGCCAGCGACACCGACCGCCGCTGACCCACCGCTTCGTACGCCGGGCGCCGATCCCCATGCCGGGGGTCGGCGCCCGTCTCGTACTGCCCGCTCCCCGCCGCGCCTGCCCGGCCGCCGCGCCTGCCCGGCCGCCGCGCCTGCCCGGCCGCCGTGGTTGGTGGCTGGTGTCAGGTCCGCGGCCCCCATCCGCACCACGACCACCGGGCGTCACTTTCGGTGACGAGCGTCCCGCGGCCACAAAGTCACTCTGCGCGATGTCCGGGCCGGGCCCGACCTATCGCCCCTGCCATCCTTTGCTCTGCTTCAACCCACGCAGTAGCGGCTGAGCTGCTGGAATGTGGCGGCCTGGCGAGAGCGTGTCGGCTGGTGCGTCACGGAGCGTAATCCATTGCGTGGGTTGAAGCAGAGCAAAGGGAGTGCAGGGGTGAGGGGTGGGTGGCGTGGGTTGTTACGCAACGTTCGGGTCGAGGTCGGCGAGGGTGGTCCCGGCTGCGGCGATCCGGACCGAGGTGGGGACGGTGGGGCGGGCAGCGCAGTGGAAGCCGGGGCGCGGTGGAGGCGGGCAGCGCGGTGGGGCGGGGGCGAGAAACGGGATCGCGCTGCGTCGGGGGATGGGTCAGGAGCCGGCCGGGGTGAGGGCGGTAGTGGTGTGCTCGTCGCCGGGCTGAGTGGTGGCCGCGCTGTCCGTGCGGCGGTGGCGCAGCTCGATCGGCAGCACCGCGAGGGCGACCAGGGTGCCGATCGCGCCGGTGACCGCGAACCCCCACAGCGGGGCCGAGGCGTCGATGACCGCGCCGGCAAGCGGGGCACCCACGGCGATGCCGACGGTGACCGCCGAGCCGTGCAGGCCCATCGCCTCACCACGGACGCCGGCCGGGGCGAGCCGACTGACGGTGTCGGAGGTGGCCGCGATGGTCGGTGCGCAGAGCGCCCCCGCCGGGATCAACGCCAGGCAGAGCAGCCACCAGTGGGAACCGCCCAGACCGACGGGGATGGTGCAGAGGCTCAGCAGGCCCATCAGTGCCACCGGCGAGAACGAGCGACGGACCGCGCCGTAGGCGAATCCGCCCAGCAGCGAGGCCACCGCCCAGACGGAGAGCACCGCACCGGTGAAGCCGGCGTCGCCGTTTTCCCGCAGCACCGCGATGACCGCCACGTCGGTGCCGCCGAGCACCAGGGTCGCTGCGGCGCTGACCGCGAACACGGCCACCAGCCGCGAGGTGAGCCACTGCCGTCGGGCGACCCGCGGCTGCGGCCCGGTCGACGCTTCGGCGGCGCTGCGCACCGGCGGGTTGAGCAGCCACAGCACCACTCCGGCGGCGACGATGCCGACGCCGACGAGGTAGAGCGTGAGGCGGGCCGAGATGGTGGTGACACCCACCGTGGCCAGAGCCGGACCGATCATGAACGACAGCTCCACCGACATGGAGTCCAGCGCGTACGCCGGCCGGCGCTTCTCCGCTGGGACCAGCGCGGCGATGGACTGCCGGATCACCGAGAAGATCGGCAGCGCCAGCAGGCCGGCCAGGAAGGCGGCCGGCAGCAGCAGGTAGTACGACAACATCGGTGCGGTCGACCAGAAGACGGCCTCGGCCACGGCGGTGAGAACCAGCACGGGCCGCAGGCCACGACGGTCCACCAGCCGGCCGAGCAGCGGGCCACCGACCGCCGCGCCGACGGTGATCGCCGCGCCGACCAGACCGGCCGCACCGTATCCGCGTCCGAGGTCCTGCACGACGTAGAACGTCAACGTGACGCCGGTGGCGGTCAGCGGAACCCGCGCCAACACCGCGACGAGCAGCAGTGACCGCAGACCGGGCAGGGCGAGCGCCTCCCGGTAAGGCTTCATGTTCACGTCGGTCCGTACCTCCGTCGGACATCCTCGACCGGCGGTCGTACGGTTGCCAACGAATTAACGGCTCATGCGGCTTTGATCACAGGGGCGCCGAATGTGGTGATCCCGGCCCCGTCGAAGGCGCGCAACGCGACGTCGGTGGTGTCCGGCGCGACGGCCGCCGTCAGCTCCAGCAGCACGGTGGTGGCGAAACCCTCCCGGGCGGCGTCCAGGGCGGTGGCTCGCACGCAGTGGTCGGTGGCGATACCGACCACGTCCACCCGCTCCACGCCACGCTGCCGCAACCATTCGGCCAGACCCTCGCCGTCGTCGGCGTGCCCCTCGAAGCCGGAGTACGCGGCGGCGTACTCACCCTTGTGAAAGATCGCCTCGATCCGGTCGGTGGCCAGTTCCGGGTGGAACTCGGAGCCCGGGGTGCCGACCACGCAGTGCCGGGGCCAGGTGCTCACGTAGTCCGGTGATTCGGCGAAGTGCGTGCCCGGGTCGATGTGGTAGTCCTTCGTCGCCACGACGTGATCCCAGCGGTCCGGCTCGGCGGCCAGCAGCCGGGAGATCCCGGCCGCGACTCCCGCCCCGCCGGCCACGGCCAGCGAGCCGCCCTCGCAGAAGTCCTTCTGCACGTCCACAATGATCAGCGCGTTGCTCACCGACTCCACTCCTCTCACTCGGCGGGTACCACGGTGACCGGAACGGCCGGATCGCCCGCGGAGAGCTTGAGACCCTCCCACGGGATCGAGATCAGGCACTGCCGCAGGTGCTCCCGCGACTCGTCGAGCGTCGGCAGGGCCACCGGCTCACCATCCACCACGTACGAGCGTTGCAGCAGCCGGTCGTTGGGGCGATGGTCCGGAACCCCCTGCGGTACGACGATCTCCTCGGTGGCCGTGCCGGTCGGCTTGTGCCGGCGGACGGCGACCTTGCGTCCGCCGATGGTGGCCTTCTGCTCGGACCGCTTGACCACCGGACGGCCCTCGACCTCGACCAGCTTGTAGACCAGCCCGGCGGTAGGTGCGCCGGAGCCGGTCACCACGGCGGTGCCGGCGCCGTACATGTCCACCGGCTCGGCGGCCAGCGCCGCGATGGCGTACTCGTCGAGGTCACCCGAGACGATGATCTTCGTTTCGGTGGCGCCGAGCGAGTCCAGCAGCTGCCGCGACTGCTGGGCGATCACGGCCAGGTCCCCGGAGTCGATTCGCACCGCCCGCAGCTCCGGGCCGGCCACCTCGATCGCGTTGCGGATGCCCTGACTGATGTCGTACGTGTCGACCAGCAGCGTGGTGTCCTTGCCCAGCGTGGCGACCTGCGAGGCGAACGCGGCCCGCTCGTCGTCGTGCAGCAGGGTGAAGGCGTGCGCGGCGGTGCCGGCGGTGGGTATGCCGTACCGCTGGCCGGCGGCCAGGTTGGAGGTGAACCGGAAGCCGGCCAGGTAGGCCGCCCGGGCTGCCGCGACCGCCGCCTCCTCGTGCGCCCGGCGCGATCCCATCTCGATCAGCGCTCGGCCGCGGGCGGCGGTGACCATCCGCGCCGCGGCGGCAGCCACCGCGCAGTCGTGGTTGAGCACCGACAGCACCAGCGTCTCCAGCACCACGCACTCGGCGAAGCTGCCGGAGACGGTCAGGATCGGTGAGCCGGGGAAGAAGAGCTCCCCTTCGGCGTACCCGTCGATCTCGCCGGTGAACCGGTACCCGGACAGCCATTCGGCGCCCGGTTCGTCCACCACGCCGGTGCGGCGCAGAAACTCGATGTCGGCCGCGTCGAAGCGGAACTCGCGGATCAGCTCGACCAGGCGTGCGGTGCCGGCGACCACGCCGTACCGGCGGCCGGCGGGAAGCCGACGGCTGAACACCTCGAACACGCAGCGCCGGTCAGCCGTGCCGTCTCGCAGGGCGGCGCTGACCATGGTCAGCTCGTAGTGGTCGGTCAGCAGCGCGGGACGAGAGGAGTGCACCCCCTCAGAGTAGGGTTCACATCGCTGTCGTGCCGTCGTGCCCCGGGATCGTACCGAGGGCCACCCTCAGCTCCGCGCGGCTGCTCACGCCGAGCTTGGTGTACACGCGTTGCAGGTGGTTCTCCACCGTGCGGGCGGAGAGAAACAGCTGCTCGGCGATGGCGCGGCTGGTGCCGCCGACCGCCGCGAGCCGCGCCACCTGCCACTCCCGGTCAGTAAGCGTCGGGGTGGCCACCTGGAGCGCCGGAGTGTGCACCATGTCACACCTGGCGAGCAGCGCGCCGAGCCGTTGCCGGGCGTGCCCGACCTCGGGCGAGCGGCGCTGACGCAGCAGGTGCACGGCCCCGGCCGCGGCCTCGGCGGCCAGCAGGTCGAGCCCACGCTCCGCGAAGCCGTCGGCCGCGCTGAGCAATCCCTCCGGCCAGCCGTCGGCCCACGCCCGGGCATGCCGGGCCAGCAGTGGCGGCAACTCCCCGTCGACCTGCTCGGACAGCTCCGTCAACCGCTGCGCGACGGTACGGCGGCTGCCGTCGGAACACCTCGGCCCGGTCTGCGCCCCGGCCTGGCCCAGCCGCACCAGGTCGTGCAGCACCAGGGCCTCGTGTCCGGCGAAGCCATCGGCACGCAGCCGGTCCACCAGGCCGTGCAGCCGGCCCACCGCCGCGGACAGGTCACCACCGGCCGCCAGCGTCGCCACCCGGGCCTGCTCCAGCCACGGGTACAGCACACCCATACTCGGCGAGTGGAGCCGATCGGCTTCGGCCATCGCCTCGACGGCCTGCCGGGCGTCGCCTCGCAGCGCGGCGGCCTGAGCCCGTTCCGACTGTGCCAGTCCCGCGTACACCCGGCTGGTCGCCAGGACCGCACAGGCACTGAGCGCGGCCTGCAACGCGGCGTCACTGCGCCCGCGCAGCCGTGCCGCGTACGCCCGCAGGATCGCCAGGTAGCCGGTGCCGAGCCGGAAGTCACCCGCGTCGGCGAGGTCGGCGAACTCGTCGGCGACCAGCGCGTCGATGCCGGCGAGATCGCCCGAGAGGGCCAGTCGGGTACCCCGGGCCAGCTCCACCGCCAGTTGCAGGTACGGCATGTCGGCCCGCCAGCTGGCCACCTTCGCCTGCACCAGGTCCACCGCGGTCGCACTGCGGCACAGCTGCCCCTGCACGGCTTGCAGATGTGCGATCGTGCAGCGGGCCAGCTCGCGGGCGGCGACACTGGCCGCCGGCCGGTCCAGCACGCCCTGCGCGAGCCGTAGCGCGGCCGGCGCGTCCAGCCGGTGCAGCCGCATGATCGCCTCGAAGGCGCGGACCCGGGCCTGAGCGGCGGCGTCGGTCAGCTTCGTGCCCTCGGCAGCGATCTCCTCCACGGTGGAGGCCTGACTCAGCCCCCAGTAGCTGACCATGCCGCGTACGGTCAGCCACCGGCTGAGTCGTTCCTCCTGGCCGGCGTCGGTGGCGACGGCGTCGAGCACGCCGAGTGCCTCGGCCGGCCGGTCGGCGAACATCAGGATGGTCGCGAGCAGTTCGGCCGCGTCGAACCCACCCCCGGCGTCGAGCGCCGCGCGGGCCAGCCGGGTCGCCAGTGGTACGTCGTAACGAGCGAACGCCTCGGCGGCTGCGGCGATCAGCATCGCCGGGTCCTGCGCGGTGCCGGAGGCCAGTCGCCACCGCGCCACCCGCAGCAGATCTTCCCGCCGCCGTTTGCCGACCTTCTCCAGCAGGTCGGCCAGGTGCGCCTGCAACCGACGGGTCCGGCTCACCGGGCACTGCCGGCGTACCACCTCGCCGTAGAGCGGGTGCGCCAGGCGGACGTCGAGCCGCCGGTCGGACTCCACCATGGTGATCAGTCCGCGTTCCTCGGCGTACTCCACGTCGTGCTGTTCCACGGCCTGGTGCAGCAGCCGCAGGCCGAGCGGCTCGCCGAACGCGACCAGCTCGACCACCGCCCGTACTCCGGGGGTGAGCTGGCCGATCCGGATGTCGATCAGCTCGGTCAGGCTGGGTGCCAGCTCCAGCCGCCCCGTCCAGGTCCAGACGCCGTACTTCTCGACGAGTTCGCCGCTGTTGGTGGCCGCGTGCACCAGCTCGCGCAGCAGCAGCGGATTGCCGGCACTGAGTCGGCCCAGGCGGTCGGCGGAGCCGCCGTCCACCTGGCCGCCCACGATGGCGGTGAGCATGGCGGCCGTCTCGTCCGGCGTCATCGGGCCCAGCTCGGCCCGCTCGACCAGACCGTCCGTCCACAGTGCCCGGATCGGCAGCGGGATCTGCTCCCCGTCGCGCAGGGTGCCGACCACCGAGGCGTTCTCGGCGCGGGCCACCAGGTGCACCAGCGCGGCCGACGGTGGATCGAGCAGGTGTGCGTCGTCGACCGCGAGGACGATCCGCCGGCCGGCGGCCTGCTGCTGCAACACGTCGAGGGCCCAGCGCAGGATGCCGGCCGGGGACAGGCCCTGCGGCTGCTCCGGAAGCACCTGGACAAGTCCACCGAAGGCCATCGCGGAGGTGGTGGCGCTGGCCGCGATCCGCCAGACCGCGTACTTCTCGCCGGGCAGCGCGTCGACACCCTCGTGCAACAGCCGGCTCTTGCCGATGCCGGCGCTGCCGGTGAAGAGGATCCCCCGGCCACGGACGCCGGCCACCGCCATCCGGAGACGGTCGAGTTGCTCAGCCCGGCCCACGAAGCTCCACCGACTCATTCGCGCAGCATATCGACGGAACTGTGGCCCGCACGGCAGCGCGCGACGGCGAACTTGAGTAGTTGTAGAGTTACCGCTGAGTATCGCAATTGTCCCGATCCCGACGCTCGCGCCTTTACTCTTCCGGAATCCGAGTGTCGACACCGGATGCTCACTGCGGCCGGGTCACCGGTCGCCCTGCCTCGGAGGCCGCCCCCTGATGAAGCCGGGCCCGCTCCACCATCTCGGTACGCCCGACGACGCGGCCGGGCCGCATGGTCGCCGGCCCTTTCCGGAGCGGCTCGGCGTGTCCAGCACCAATGCCCGGGAACCGGTCGCCGTGGTCGCGGCCGGTCCCGCCGACGCCGGCCGCACCCGTGTGCTCGCCACGCTGCTGGAACTCGACTCCGGGCTACTCGCCGTCCCGAACGGCAGCTGGCTGGTGGCACGGCACAGCGCCGAGCCCACCCGGGCCGCCTATGTGCCCGGCTACCGTACGCCGCACTCGTACCGGCCGGACCTGCCGGCAGCCGGGCCGGCGCTGGCCAGGCCGCCACGCCGGGTCGAGCTGAGCCTGCCCCAGCCGTTGGTGAAACGCTTCGTGCTGGTCGACACGCCGGACATCGCCACGCTGGGTCCGGCCGGTTGCGGCGTCCTGCGTGACGCGGTGGGCCGGGCCGGCGCACTTTTGTTCGTGATCGCGGCGGATCAGTCGTTCTCGGCCGCCGAGCTGACTCTGCTGTCCGACCTCGCCGGGACACCGGTCCGGGTCTTCTTCGCGGTCACGCCGGGCGCCGACGGCTGGGCGGCCGGCGAGGGCACGGCGGCGGTGCGGGGGTCGGGGGAGTCCGGCGACTCGGTGGTCGACCCGGTGACGGTCACCGTCGAGGCACACCGGGCCGCGCTGCTCGCCGCCGTGCCCGGGTTGGCCGATGCCGGCTGGTTCCCGATGGTCACCGGTGGCGAGGCCGACCTGCGGCGGGCGCTGGTGGACTGGGCCTCCGGCGAGGAGCTCCGGCGGGGCAGTCTGGAGCCGCCCGAGTTGCCGGGTGAGCGCGGCCGGGTGCCGGTGCTGACCGAACCGGGCGAGTGGTCGGAGCAGCTCGACCGGCAGGCCCGCACCGCCGCCCGAAGCATCCGCCAGCACCTCGCCCTGGAACTGGCCAACATGCACCTGCGCCTGGTGCAGGAGATCGTCTTCGGCGTCGGTTGCGCCGGTCTGCCCCAACTACTCGACCGGGAGATGGCGGCGCTGTCGCTGCTGGCCACGGCCCAGTGCGACCACCATGCCGGCGAACTCGTCGATGACACCGCCGGTCGGCTCTTCGGCGCGCCGTTGCCCCAGGGGATTCGTCGGCGCATCGACACGGCGGTCCGCTGGAGCCTGGTGGACGATCCCACCGGGCAGGAGCTGGAGCGGGCGTTCCTCGTCACCAGTGCGGCGGGCGTCACCTCGCTGACCGGTGCGGCGGCGATCGACATGTTGTCCGCCTACCCCGCACCGCCCCGCACGGCGTTGCTTCCACCAGTGGCCGTGGCGTTGTCGGGAGGCTGCTGGCAGCACTGGCGTTCGCCCGGCAACAACGACCCGAGCGCGGCGCGGGCCTGGGCGCAGCGGGCGTTGCGGGAGATCGAGTTGGAGCTTTCGCGGGAGGTCGCCCGTCGGTTCGAGGCGGTCCGTCTCTCGCTCGGCACGGTGCTGTCCGATGCTGCCGAACACGGCATCCTGCTCGCCTGACCGGGCCGCCACGCACCCCACCGGCGGTGCCGGTGGGGCATCCGCGCATGTCCGGGACAGGACCGGTCGGGGCGGAGGCGCGGCCGTGGCTGGCGATCCGGGCTGGTCCGGCGTTCCGGTTCCTCGATTCCCCGGATCCGGTGGCACGATGGGGGGCATGGCGGCTCCGCAGGTTGCACCGGTCGAGACCCCGGACACCGATGAGGTGCCGGCAGCTGACCGACCGTGGGTGACGATCGTGTGGGACGACCCGGTCAACCTGATGACCTACGTGACCTGGGTGTTCCAGAAGCTTTTCGGGTACAGCCGGGAGAAGGCCGAGCAACTCATGCTGGACGTGCACCACAAGGGCAAGGCGGTGGTCTCCAGCGGGGCCCGGGAACGCATGGAGCACGATGCCTCGCAGCTGCATGCGTACGGTCTCTGGGCGACGGTGGACCGGTCGTGAGCATGTTCCGCCGCCGCGGTGACCGGTACGTCGCCACCTTCGCGGTGGACGAGGTGCGGGTGCTCCGTAAGGTCGCCTCCGAGGTGGTCGGCCTGCTCACCGACGGTTTCGACCACTCCGACCCAGTTGTCTGCCGGCTCTTCCCGGAGGCGTACCCGGAGGACGCGGCGGGCACTGCGGAGTTCCGCCGGTACACCGAAGGCGACTTGAAGACCGCGAAGATCGACCAGGCCGGCGCGATCCTGGCCGCGCTGCCCGGCGACAGCGGCGGGGAGGTACGCCTGGACGCCGAGGCGGCGGAGGCGTGGTTGCGCGCGCTCAACGACGCCCGGCTGGCGATGGGCGTACGGCTGGAGATCAAGGACGGGACGGACCTGGGCGCGGAACTCGACGACGCGGTCGCCGACGACCCGAGTTCCAGCCGAGTGTTCCAGCTTTCGGTCTACGCATATCTCGGCTATCTCCAGGAGTCCCTGCTCAACGCCTTGATCGACTGACTGTGACCGGCACCGCCTCGCGGTTGACCGTAGTCGGGCGCTACCCTTGGCGACGTGCTGAGCATCGACCGGTCGATCGTCGACGCGATCGTCGCCCACGCCCGTCGGGATCACCCCGACGAGGCCTGCGGTGTGGTCGCCGGTCCCGTCGGCAGTGACACGCCGACCCGGCACATCCCCATGGAGAACGCCGCCCGTTCGATGACCTTCTACGAGTTCGACTCGATGGAGCACCTGCGCGTGTGGCGCGAGATGGACGACCGGGACGAGGAACCGGTGGTCATCTACCACTCGCACACCGCCACCGAGGCGTACCCGTCACGGACGGACATCTCCTTCGCCGGCGAGCCCGGCGCGCACTATCTGCTCGTCTCCACGCGCGAGCCCGACACGGAGGAGATCCGCTCCTTCCGCATCGTGGATGGCGTGGTGACCGAAGAGCCGGTGCGGATCCTCGACGCCGGGGTGGATCCGCACGCCGTGCAGTCATACATGTTCGGGCAGAGCCCGGCGACGGTCGACTACGAGTGTTCGGGCCGCTGACCACCCTCAGCCCCCGCACGCCCTTTCCCCGTCACCGAGCAGTTCACCCGATCGAGGAGTACGACACCATGGCCATCGAGGTTCGCATCCCCACCATCCTGCGCAGCTACACCGGCGGCGCGAAGGTCGTCGAGGGCAGCGGCGACACGCTCAACGACCTGCTCACCGACCTGGACTCCCGGCACGCCGGGCTGCGTGGCCGGCTGGTCACCGAGGCTGACGCGCTGCACCGCTTCGTCAACGTCTACGTCAACGACGAGGACGTGCGCTTCCTCGGCGCGCTGGACGCCAAGCTCAACGACGGCGACAGCGTGACCATCCTGCCCGCGGTGGCCGGTGGTGCGTTCGGCTTCGCCGCGGCGGCGGCGATGGCGCAGCACGTCGCGGCCGCGCCGGCCGAGGGCCGGACGCGCGTCACCGCGAGCTGAGGCGGCCGCGATGGCGCGGTACGACAGCCTGCTGGACGCCTGCGGCGGGACACCGCTGGTGGGGCTGCCCCGACTGTCGCCGACGGTGCCCGAGGGCGCACCGCCGGTGCGGCTCTGGGCAAAGCTTGAGGACCGGAACCCGACCGGCAGCATCAAGGACCGGGCCGCCCTGTTCATGGTCCGGGCCGCCGAGGCCGCCGGCCGGCTCCGGCCCGGCGACACCATCCTTGAGCCGACCAGCGGCAACACCGGCATCTCCCTGGCCATGGTGGCCAAGCTGCGGGGGTACCGCCTGGTCTGCGTGATGCCCGAGAACGTCTCCACCGAGCGGGTGCAGCTGCTGCGGATGTACGGCGCGGAGATCATTTTCTCGCCGGCGGCGGGCGGCTCCAACCAGGCGGTGGCCACGGCCAAGCAGATCGCCACCGAGCACCCCGACTGGGTGATGCTCTTTCAGTACGGCAACGAGGCCAACGCCCGGGCGCACTACGAGACGACCGGGCCCGAGCTGCTGCACGACCTGCCGACCATCACCCACTTCGTGGCCGGGCTCGGCACCACCGGGACCTTGATGGGCACCGGGCGCTACCTGCGCGAGAAGGTCGAGGGCATTCAGATCGTCGCCGCCGAGCCGCGCTACGGCGAGCTGGTCTACGGGCTACGCAACATCGACGAGGGGTACGTCCCGGAGCTCTACGACGCGACCGTGCTGAACCGTCGCTTCTCCGTCGGCACCCGGGACGCGGTGCTGCGTACCCGGCAACTGGTGGAGGTCGAGGGGCTGTTCGTCGGCTTCTCCACCGGCGCGGTCCTGCACGCGGCGCTTGCCGTGGCGCACGAGGCGGCGCGGGCCGGCCGCCGGGCCGACGTGGCGTTCGTGGTCAGTGACGGCGGCTGGAAGTATCTGAGCACCGGGGCGTACGGCGGGACGCTCGCCGACGCGGAGGAGGCGCTGGACGGTCAGCTCTGGGCCTGACCTGCGGCACCATCGAACATGTGACGAGGGCCACCGGCGCGCTGCCGGTGGCCCTCGTCGCGTCGGTCTGCCCGACCCGACCACTTCGGTGACGGGTGGTCGATCGGACGGGCGAAACCGGTGTCACGTTGATGACAACTTCCAGCAGATCATTCTTGCGCTTGCATGCGCGGGCGTAGGCTGCGCAGCGTGGCGTACGCGTCGGTAGTGATCACCGCCGGAGCGGCGGCCGGCACGTTCACTACCTACCGTGACAGCGAGACAACTCGATGCGACTGACCGTCCTGGGCTGTGCGGGCAGCTTCCCCGGACCAGAGTCCCCCTGCTCGGCTTATCTGATCGAGGCCGACGACTTCCGGCTCCTGGTCGACTTCGGCTCGGGCTCACTGTCCACCCTGCAACGCTATGCCGGGCTGCACGCCCCGGACGCCATCCTCCTGACCCACCTGCACTGCGACCACATCCTCGACGCCGCGACCTACGTGGTGGTGCGGCGGTACGCCCCGGACGGGCCGTACCCGCCGTTGCCGGTCTACGCGCCGGCCGGCGCTCCGGACCGGCTGGCCACCGCGTACGGGCAGGAGGACAGCACCGTCGAGGACGTCTACCAGTTCTACGCGCTGCAACCCGGCACCTTCCCGATCGGCCCGTTCACCGTCACGGTCGACCGGGTGCTGCATCCGGTGGAGACCTACGGCGTACGCCTTGAGCACGGTGGCCGGGTGCTCTGCTACTCCTCGGACACCGCGCCCTGCGAGGCGCTGCTGCGCCTGGCCCAGAACGCCGACGTCTTCCTCTGCGAGGCCAGCTACCTCGACGGCGTCGACAATCCGCCGGATCTGCATCTCACCGGCGGTGAGGCGGGCGAGGCGGCCGCCAAGGCCAACGTCGGCCGGCTGCTGCTGACCCATCTGGTCCCCGCCTGGGGCAGCGAGGCGCTCACCGTGGCGGCTGCCTCCGCCGCGTACGCCGGGCCGCTGGAAGTGGTCCGTCCCGGCGCCAGCTACGAGGTCTGACCCGCCGGGCGCGGGTTCGTGCGGCACTGTTCGCCGGACGGTCAAGTGGACGTCTCCTGGACCTTCGCTGCCACCACCACGGTGAAGGCATGCGGATCGCCATCGTGACCGAGTCGTTCCCGCCCGACGTCAACGGGGTCGCACACTCGGTCGTGCGCGCCGCCGAGCACCTTGTCGCCCGCGGCCATGAGCCGTTGGTGATCGCACCCGCCCCGCCGGGGACGCTGCGCCGCGACACCGACCGGTACCCGTACCCGGTGGTTCGCATCCCGAGCGTGCCGTTGCCGCGCTACCAGGGCTTCCGGCTCGGCGTGCCGACCAACAACCGCCTGGCCGGGATGCTGCTGGAGCATGCGCCCGACGTGGTCCACCTGGCCAGTCCGTTCATTCTCGGGGCCCGGGCGGCGGTGCTGGCGGCGCGGCACGGGCTGCCCACCGTCGCCGTCTACCAGACCGACGTCGCCGCCTACGCCCGGGCGTACCGGGTCGGTTGGGGAGAGGCCGCGGCCTGGCGGCGGCTGCGGGAGATCCACAATTCGGCCCGCCGCACCCTCGCCCCCTCCACCGGGGCGGCCGAGGATCTCGCCGCGCACGGCGTGCAGCGGATCTGGCTGTGGGGCCGGGGCGTCGACGCCGAGCGATTCCACCCGGACAAGCGCTGCCCGAGCCTGCGCCGGGCCTTCGCGCCCGACGGGGAGATCCTGGTCGGCTACGTCGGGCGACTCGCCCCGGAGAAGCGGGTCGACCTGCTCGCCGCCACCGCCCGCCTGCCTGGCGTCCGGGTCGTGGTCGCCGGTGACGGCCCGGCCCGTCGTCAGCTCGAACGGGACCTGCCCAACGTGCGGTTCCTCGGCGTCCAGCACGGCGAGGCCCTGGCCCGCCTCTACGCCAGCCTCGACCTGTTCGTGCACACCGGTCCGCACGAGACGTTCGGCCAGACCATCCAGGAGGCGTTGGCCAGCGGGGTGCCGGTGGTCGCGCCGGCCAGCGGCGGGCCGCTCGATCTGGTCACCCCCGGGGAGACCGGCGTACTGGTGCCACCCGATGACGGCACGGCGATCGCCGAAGCGGTGGCCGGGCTGGTCGCCGACGGGGCGCGCCGGCAGGCGTACGGCATCGCCGCCCGGGCCGCGGTGCGGGGACGCAGTTGGGCGGCGGTCGGCGACGAACTGGTCGGGCACTACCGGGCCGCCCGCGCCAGCACGCCCGCCGTCAATCTGCCGGCGGCGTCGTGACCGGCACCCACCCGGACCACCCCCGCACGTCCCGGACCACCGCCACCGCGACGCAGGTCGTGGGTACGACCGGCGGCAGGCTGCGGATCGTCCGGCTGGCCAGCTTCGTCACCGGCACCTCCGGCGGGCTGCGCACCGCCCTGCAACACCTGGGCGAGGGCTACCGCGCAGCCGGACACGAACCGGTGCTCGTGGTCCCCGGCCGCCGCGACGACGACAAACGACACCCGTGGGGCCGGGTGATCACGCTGGCCGGCCCACCGCTGCCGCACAGTGGCGGCTACCGGCTGCTCACCGCCCGACGCCGGCTCGCCCGGCTGCTGACCACGCTCGCACCCGACCGGCTGGAGGTGTCCGACCGCTCTACGTTGCGCTGGACCGGCGACTGGGCCCGGGCGAACGGCGTGCCGTCGGTGATGGTCTCGCACGAGTCGCTCACCGGCCTGCTGGGTGCCTGGGGTGTACCCGCCGCGCTCGGGCGGCGGCTCGCTGACCGGCTTAACGCGGACACGGCCCGCCGCTACGACCGGATCGTCTGCACCACCCGATGGGCGGCCGAGGAGTTCGCCCGCATCGGCGTGCCGCACGTCGACCTGGTACCGCTCGGCGTCGATCTGGACACCTTCCATCCCGGCCGCGCCGACCCGGCGGTCCGGGACCGGTACGCGGACCCGGGCGAGGTGCTGCTGGTGCACTGCGCGCGGCTGTCCGTGGAGAAGCGACCCGAGCTGGCCGTCGATGCGTTGACGCAGCTGCGGCGGGCCGGCGTGCCGGCGGTGCTGGTGATGGTCGGCGACGGCCCACGCCAACCGGCGCTGCGGCAGCGCGCGGCCGGCCTGCCGGTCACCTTCACCGGCTTCCTGCCTGACCGTCGCGCCCTCGCGGCGGTGCTGGCCAGCGCCGACGTGGTGCTGGCCCCCGGCCCGGTGGAGACCTTCGGTCTGGCCGGGCTGGAGGCGCTGGCCTGCGGTACGCCGGTGGTGGTCAACGCGGCCAGCGCGTTGCCCGAGGTGATCGGCTCGGGCGGGCTGGCCGCCGACGGCACCCCGGCGGGGATCGCCGAGGCCGTCGGTGAGCTGCTGTCGCGTCCCGAGGCCGGGCGGCGGGCCGCCGCCCGGGACCGGGCGGAGCAGTTCGGCTGGCCGGCGGCGGTGGCCGGGTTGCTCCGCGCGCACGGCGCCGACGTCGATCGCTGATCCCCGGCCGCCGGCCGGGGGTACGACGGACACCCGGGGAGGGTTCGATCAGCGCACCACATAGGGTGCAGGCATGGCGCGACCTGACGGGCGGCGACCCGACCAACTTCGACCGGTGACCCTGACCCGCGGTTGGAGCACCCATCCCGAAGGCTCGGTGCTTGTGGAATTCGGCGGCACCCGGGTGCTCTGCACCGCGAGCGTCACCGAGGGGGTGCCGCGCTGGCGTCGTGGTTCCGGGCTGGGCTGGGTCACCGCGGAGTACGCGATGCTGCCCCGGGCCACCAACACCCGGTCGGACCGGGAGAGCGTCAAGGGCCGGGTCGGTGGGCGTACCCACGAGATCTCCCGGCTGATCGGCCGGAGCCTGCGCGCCGCGATCGACCTCAAGGCGCTCGGCGAGAACTCGATCGTGCTCGACTGCGACGTCCTGCAGGCCGACGGCGGCACCCGGACGGCCGCGATCACCGGCGCCTACGTGGCGCTGCACGACGCGGTGAACTGGCTCGCCGCCCGCAAGGCCCTGACCGGGAATCCGGAGAAGGTGATGCACCGATCGGTGGCGGCGGTCAGTGTCGGCGTCGTTGCCGGCGAGCCGCGCCTGGACCTGTGCTACGACGAGGACGTGGCCGCCGAGGTCGACATGAACGTGGTCTGCACCGGCACCGGCGACTTCGTCGAGGTGCAGGGCACCGGCGAGGCCGGCGTCTTCGCCCGCGAACAGCTCGACGCCCTGCTCGATCTGGCCGTGGTCGGCTGTCTGGACCTGGCCGAAGCCCAGCGGAAGGCTCTACTCGCATGAACAAGGTGCTGCTCGCCACGCGGAACCAGAAGAAGCTGATCGAGTTGCAGCGCATCCTGGACGGGGCGCTGGGCGCGCACCGGGTGGCCCTGATCGGGCTCGATGACGTCGATGCGTACCCGGAGCTGCCGGAGACCGGGCTGACCTTCGGCGAGAATGCGCTGATCAAGGCCCGGGAGGGCTGCCGGCGTACCGGGCTGCCGACGATCGCCGACGACTCCGGGCTGGCCGTCGACGCGCTCAACGGGATGCCCGGGGTGTTCAGCGCCCGCTGGGCCGGGCGGCACGGTGACGACCAGGCCAACCTCCAACTCGTGCTCGACCAGATCGGCGATGTGCCGGACGAGCACCGGGGCGCCTCCTTCGTCTGCACCGTCGCGCTGGTGCTGCCCGGAGGTAAGGAACACCTGGTCGACGGCAGGCAGGCGGGTCGCCTGCTGCGCGCCCCGCGTGGCGACGGCGGATTCGGCTACGACCCGATCTTCCTCGGCGACGGCCAGGACCGCACCAACGCCGAGCTGACCCCACAGGAGAAGGACGCGATCAGCCACCGTGGCAAGGCGCTGCGCGAGCTGGCCGCCCTGGTCGCCAAGGTGCTCCCGCCAGCCGCCTGAGCCGCCCGCCTCGGCGTCGGTCTTCGCGTCAGCCGAGGGTGCCGACCTCCTGCTCGATGGCGGTGCGGAGGTCGCGACCGGCCAGCACGGCGCGGGCGGCCTCCATCAGCGGGGCCAGGAAGACGTCGGGGCCGGGCTCGCCGGCGGCCTCGCCGAGCGCGGCGATCGCCGCCCGCCCGGCCGGCGACGGGACCAGCGGCGCCCGCAACTGCAATCCGCGTACGGCGGCGAGCAGTTCCACCGCGAGCAGGCTGGTCAAGTTGTCCAGCACCGTACGCAGCTTCTTGGTCGCCGCCCAGCCCATCGAGACGTGGTCCTCCTGCATGCCGCTGGTGGGCAGCGAGTCCACCGAGGCCGGCGCGGCCAGCCGGCGGTTCTCGGCGACGATCCCGGCGGCCGTGTACTGCGCGATCATCAGCCCGGAGTTGACCCCGGCGTCGGGGGAGAGGAACGCCGGCAGGTCCCGGGACCGGGTGACGTCGAGCAGCCGGTCCACCCGACGCTCGGCGATCGCGCCCACCTCGGCGGCGGCGATGGCCAGGAAGTCCGCTGCGAAGCCCAGGGGCGCGCCGTGGAAGTTCCCGGTCGACTCGACCCGACCGTCGGGCAGTACCACCGGGTTGTCCACCACCGAGACCAGTTCCCGGGCGGCGGTCGTCCGGACGAAGTCCAGGGTGTCCCGGGCCGCGCCGGCCACCTGCGGTGCACAGCGCATCGAGTAGGCGTCCTGCACCGCGTGTGCCAGGTCGTCGCGGTGCGAGTCCATCACCGCCGAGTCCTGCAACAACCGGTGGATGTTGGCCGCCGAGACACTCTGCCCGGGATGCGGACGGATGGCGTGCAGCTCCGGTAGGAACGGCCGTTCCGAGCCGAGCATCGCCTCGATCGCCAGCGCGGCGGTGACGTCGGCCATGGTGAAGAGGTGGGCGGCGTCGTCGATGGCGAGCAACAGCATGCCGAGCATGCCGTCGGTGCCGTTGATCAGCGCCAGCCCCTCCTTGGCGGCCAACTCCACCGGGGCGAGGCCGGCCCGACGCAACGCGTCGACGGCAGGCATCCGCCCGCCGTCCGGGGCGAGCACCCAGCCCTCGCCGAGCAGCACCAGCGCGCAGTGCGCCAGCGGGGCCAGGTCACCGGAGGCACCCAACGAGCCGTGTTCAGGCACCCAGGGGGTGACCTCGTGGTTGAGCAGGTCCACCAGGGCCTCGGCGACCAACGGCCGGACCCCGGAGTGGCCGAGCGCCAGCGAACGGACCCGCAGCAGCATCATCGCCCGTACCACCTCCCGGGGCATCGGCGCGCCGACCCCGGCGGCGTGCGACCGGATCAGCGCGTGCTGCAACTCGGCTCGGCGCTCGGGAGCGACGAAGGTGTTCGCCAGGGCCCCGAAACCGGTCGACACGCCGTACACGGGACGGCCGGCGGCCTCGATGCCATCCACGATGGACCGGCTGGTGGCCATCGCCTCGACGGTGGCCGGGTCGAGGACCACCTTGGCACCGCCCCGCGCCACGGCGAGCACGTCGGCGGGGGTGATTCCGGTGGGCTGGACGGTGACGGTCATCGCGGTACTCCGTTGTGCAGAACCTGGCGGACGAGAGGCACCCCGGGCCGGTAGGCCAGGTGCAGGTGAGACGGTGCGTCGAGGATGATCAGGTCGGCCCGGGCGCCGGGCCGCAGCACCCCGATGTCGTCGCGGCGCAGCGCCCGCGCGCCACCGGCGGTCGCAGCCCACACCGCCTCCGCCGGGGTCATCCCCATCTCGCGGACGGCCAGGGCGATGCAGAACGGCATCGACGAGGTGTACGACGAGCCGGGGTTGCAGTCGGTGGCCAGCGCCACGGTCACCCCGGCGTCGAGCAGCCGACGGGCGTCCGGGTACGGCGACCGGGTGGAGAACTCGGCACCCGGCAGCAGGGTGGCGACGGTGGCGGACTGCCCGTCGTCCGTGGTGGTCGAGGCCAGCGCGTCGACGTCGGTGTCGGTCAGGTGGGTGCAGTGGTCCACACTCGCCGCCCCCAGCTCCACCCCGAGCCGCACGCCCGGGCCGGGGCCGAGCTGGTTGGCGTGCACCCGCACCCCGAGCCCCATGGCCTGCCCGCAGGCGAGGATCGCCCGGGCATGGTCGGCGTCGAAGGCCCCCCGCTCGCAGAACACGTCGATCCAGCGGGCGTACGGCGCTGCGGCGGCCAGCATCGGCCCGCAGACCAGCGACACGTAGTCGTCCGGACGGGCGGCGTACTCGGCCGGGACCACGTGCGCGCCGAGGAACGTGGTCTCCGTGCTGACCTCGGTGGCGATCCGCAGCGAGCGGGCCTCGTCGGCGACGGTGAGGCCGTACCCACTCTTGATCTCGATCGTGGTGGTGCCCTGGCGTAGCGCCTCCGCGTGCAGCCGGCGCACGGTGGCCCGCAGTTCGTTGTCGGAGGCGGCCCGGGTGGCACCGACCGTGGTGCGGATACCGCCGCCGGTGTACGGCTCGCCGGCCATCCGGGCGGCGAACTCGGCGGCCCGGTCCCCGGCGAAGACGAGGTGGGCGTGGCTGTCCACGAACCCGGGCAGTACCGCCGCACCGGCGGCGTCGATCCGCCGGTCCGCTGCCGGTGCGTCGGCCGCCGGACCGACCCAGGCCACCTCGCCGTCCTCGACGAGCACCGCAGCCCGTCGCCGGATCCCCAGCGGCCCGCCCGCGCCGGCCACGTTCGTCACCAGCTCAGCGATGTCGTCCACCAGCAGGCTGCTCATGGGGTGGTCACCTCCGTGATCGCCGTGGCCAGTTCCTGCGGTACGTCCACGCGTACGTGCCGGCCGTCGCGGACCAGCACCTGACCGTCCACCACCACCTGGACGACGTCTGCCGCGCTCGCCGCGAACCAGACACCCGCCGGGGTCACCCCGGCCGTACGGACGCTGTCCAGCCGCACCGTGACCAGGTCGGCACGGTCACCGACGGCGATCCGGCCGGCGTCGGTCCAGCCCAGCGCGGCGTGCCCGGCGCTGCTCGCGGCGGTCAACAGCTCCGCCGCGGTGAAGTGGCCCCGCTTGCGGGTGCGCAGCCGCTCGTCCAGTTCGACGGCGCGCGCCTCCTCGAACGGGTCGACCACGGCGTGGCTGTCACTGCCCAGGCTGAGCGGGATGCCGGCGTCGGCCATCCGACGGGCCGGACCGATACCGTCGGCGAGATCCCGTTCGGTGGTGGGGCAGAGGCAGACGCCGGTACGACTCTCGCCGAGCAGACTCACGTCGGCGCTCGTCGGATGGGTGGCGTGGACCGCCGTGGTGGCCCGGCCGAGCACCCCCTGATCGGCGAGCAGGCGCGTCGGCGTGCACCCGTGCACCGCCCGGCAGGCGTCGTTCTCGGCGGGCTGCTCCGACAGGTGCACGTGCAGTGGGGCGTCGCGGCGGTGCGCCCAACCGGCGACGGTGGCGAGCTGATCGGCCGGCACCGCCCGGACCGAGTGGATCGCGGCGCCGAGCCGCGCGTGCCCGCCGTCCGGGGTGAACGCGTCGACCCGCTCCGCCCAGCGCAACGCGTCGCCGTCGCCGAACCGCTGCTGCGGCCCGGTCAGCGGCCGACCGTCCACCGAGGCGGTCAGGTAGCAGGTGTCCAGCAGAGTCAGCCGGATCCCCGCCTGGGCCGCCGCCTCGACCAGCGCCGCGCCCATCGCGTTCGGGTCGGCGTACGGGCTGCCGCCCGGCCCGTGATGCAGGTAGTGGAACTCACCCACGCAGGTCACCCCGGTCAGCGCCAGCTCGGCGTAGACCGCCCGGGCCAGCGCCAGGTAGGAGTCGGGGTCGAGGTGGGTGGCGACCGCGTACATCTGGTCGCGCCAGCTCCAGAAGTCGCCCCGCCTTGCGTGGGTGCGCCCGCGCAGTGCCCGGTGGAACGCGTGGGAGTGCGCGTTCGCCAGCCCCGGCAGGGTCAGCCCCGGCAGCCGCACCGCGTCGGCCAGCACGTCCACACCGGCGTCGGGCCGGCCGTCCGGCGCGAGCGGTGTGACGCCGGTGATCCGGTCGTGCACCGTCTCGATCAGCACGTCCGGGGTCGGTTCGGCCTCCCCGGGCAGCCAGGCGTACTCCGCGAGCCAACGGGTGGCGCTCATCGGAGCAGCTCCGCCAGCCCCCTGGCCAGGGCGGTCACCCCGGTGGCGCAGTCGGCGTCGGTGGCTGATTCGGCGGGGGAGTGCGACACCCCGGTCGGGTTGCGGACGAACAGCATCGCGGTGGGTACGTGGGCGGCGAGCACCCCGGCGTCGTGCCCCGCCCCGGTGGGCAGCACCGGCGCGGCCAGCAGCCCGGCCAACCGATCGGCCAGTCCGCCGTCGAAGGCCACCAACGGGGTGGCCGACTCCTCGGTCAGCGTCACCTGCGTACCGTCGCGCCGGGCCCGCTCGGCGGCCTTGCCGTGCACCGCCTCGACCATGCCGGCCAAGGTCTCCGGCTCGGCCGCGCGGGCGTCCAGCCAGCCGGTCACCCGGGACGGGATCGCGTTCGTGGCGTTCGGCTCCACCGCCACCCGACCGACGGTGGCGTGGGCACCGCGCAGCCGGGCCTCCTTGTTGGCGGCGAGCACCGTGAACGCGTACGTGAGCATGGGGTCTCGACGGTCGGTCATCCGCGTCGTACCGGCGTGGTTGCCCTCGCCGGTGAAGTCGAAGCGCCAGCGGCCGTGCGGCCAGATGGCGCTCGCGACGGCGACCGGCGCGTCCCGCTCGACCAGCGCGCGGCCCTGCTCGACGTGCAACTCCACGAAGGCCGCGAAGCAGCCGAGCAGCTCCGGCCGGGCGCCCGCCGGCCGCTCACCCAGCGCCTCGGCGAAGCTCACCCCGCCGGCGTCGCGCAGCCCGGCCGCGCGCTCGGCGTCCAGCGCGCCGGTGAGCAGCCGGGAACCCAGGCACGGTACGCCGAACCGGGCGCCCTCCTCCTCCACGAACGCCGCCACCGCCAGCGGCCGGGCGGGCGTGACGCCCCCGGCGCGCAGCTCGTCGACCGCGAGGAAGGCGCTCACGATGCCGAGCGGACCGTCGTACGCCCCGCCGTGCGGCACCGAGTCGAAGTGGCTGCCGGTCAGGATCGCGTCACCGGCCGCCGGGTCGCCCCACCAGGCGAACAGGTTGCCGTTGCCGTCCTCGGTCACCGGCATGGACCGCTCGTCGGCCTGCGCCCGGAACCACTCCCGCAGCCGCAGCTCCGGCTCGGTCAGCGCGTACCGCAGGTAGCCGCCGCTGTGCGCGTCCCGCCCGATCGGGGCGATCTGTCCCCACAGCTCGCGGAACCTGTCGAGCAGGGGTCCGTCCTGCACCGTGTGTGTCAACAAGGGCCTTCCTCACTCCGCCATCGGGACGCGGACGCCGGTGCGGGTGGCCACCTCGCGGGCGTCTTCGTAGCCGGCGTCGACGTGCCGGATGACGCCCATCGCCGGGTCGTTGGTCAGCACCCGCTCGATCTTCTGCCCGGCCAGCGCGCTGCCGTCGGCCACGCAGACCTGACCGGCGTGGATGGACCGGCCGATGCCGACCCCGCCGCCGTGGTGGATGGAGACCCAGGAGGCCCCGCTGGCGGTGTTGACCAGCGCGTTGAGCAGCGGCCAGTCGGCGATCGCGTCCGAGCCGTCGGCCATCGCCTCGGTCTCCCGGTACGGGCTGGCCACGCTGCCGCAGTCCAGGTGGTCGCGGCCGATCACCACCGGCGCGCTCAGCTCACCCGAGGCGACCATCTCGTTGAACCGTACGCCCGCCCGGTCCCGCTCGCCGTAACCGAGCCAGCAGATGCGCGCGGGCAACCCCTGGAAGGCGACCCGCTCGCCGGCCAGCCGGATCCATCGCGCGAGGGACTCGTTCTCCGGGAACAGGTCCAGGATGGCCCGGTCGGTGGCGGCGATGTCGGCGGGATCGCCGGAGAGCGCCGCCCACCGGAACGGCCCCTTGCCCTCGCAGAACAACGGCCGGATGTACGCCGGCACGAAGCCGGGGAAGTCGAAGGCGCGCTCGTACCCGCCGAGCCGGGCCTCGCCCCGGATCGAGTTGCCGTAGTCGAAGACCTCCGCGCCCGCGTCGAGGAAACCCACCATCGCCTCGACGTGCCTGGCCATCGACGCCCGGGCCCGGTCGGTGAACTCGGCCGGCTTGGCCGTCGCGTACTCCCGGGCGTCGGCCAGCTCCACCCCCTCCGGCAGGTACGACAGCGGATCGTGCGCGCTGGTCTGGTCGGTGACGATGTCGATCGGCACGCCCCGACGCAGCAGCTCCGGGAAGACGGTGGCGGCGTTGCCGACGACACCGACGCTCAACGCCCGGCGCTCCCGCTTGGCGGCGAGCACCCGCCGCACCGCGTCGTCCAGGTCGTCGGCGATCTCGTCCAGGTAGCGGTCGTGCGCCCGGCGGGCCAGCCGGCCGCGGTCCACGTCCACGATCAGGCAGGCACCGCCGTTCATGGTGACCGCGAGCGGCTGCGCCCCGCCCATGCCACCGCAGCCACCGGTCAACGTCAGGGTGCCGGCCAGGGTGCCGTCGCTGCCCGGCTGCCCGTCGCCGCGGGCAGCACCGGCGAGTTTCGCCGCCACGGCGGCGAACGTCTCGTAGGTGCCCTGGAGGATGCCCTGGGTGCCGATGTAGATCCACGAGCCGGCGGTCATCTGCCCGTACATGGTCAGGCCGAGCTGCTCCAGGCGGCGGAACTCCGGCCAGGTCGCCCAGTCGCCGACCAGGTTCGAGTTGGCCAGCAGCACCCGGGGCGCCCACTCGTGGGTCCGCATCACCCCGACCGGCCGGCCCGACTGCACCAGCATCGTCTCGTCGTCCCGTAGCTCGGTGAGCGTCCGCACCAGGGCGTGGTACGACGGCCAGTCCCGGGCGGCCTTGCCGGTGCCGCCGTACACGACCAGGTCGTCGGGGCGCTCGGCGACCTCGGGATCGAGGTTGTTCATCAACATCCGCAGGGCGGCCTCCTGCGGCCACCCTCGGGCGCTGCGCTCCGGGCCGCGCGGGGACCGGACGGGTCCGGGGGCTGTCTGGTCGGCGTGGGTCATGGCGGACTCCTTAGGGTTGAAGTGTCTGGGGTTGGAGCCCTGGATGCCCAGGACGGCGAGGTGTGGCTGATGACGGGTTGCCCTGCGATGGCTCGGGAGGAATGGCCGCCTCGCTGTTCTGGACGCCCCGGCCG
>NZ_JAGPXQ010000035.1:0-63484 GCF_018070435.1 Micromonospora sp. C51
TGATAAGGTTACGGCGGTCATGGCGGAGGGGAAACGCCCGGTCTCATTCCGAACCCGGAAGCTAAGCCCTCCAGCGCCGATGGTACTGCACCCGGGAGGGTGTGGGAGAGTAGGACACCGCCGGACACACGTCACAGTCGAGGGCCACCCGGAATCGGGTTGGCCCTCGACTGCGTTGCGTCGTTGATACGGCGTACTCAGGAAGGATGTACCTGTGAGTTCAGCACCTCAGGGCGGCGACCGCCCCCGGGGCCACGAGGGTCGGTCGGCGGATCGCGACGGCGGACCCCGCCGCGGCGACCGCCCGTCGCGCCAGGACCGGGGAGAGGAGCGAGGCTCTCGCGACGGCGGACGCGACGCCGGCGGGTACGGCAGCGACCGTCCCAGGTCCGGCGGCTTCCGCCGAGACGGCGACCGTCGCGAGGGCGGCTTCCGCGACAGCGGCCGCTCGGGCGGTGGGTTCCGAGGCGAGCGCAGCGACCGTGGCTTCGGCGGCCGCGACGGCTCCGGCGACAGGGACCGTGGCACTGGGGGCTTCCGCGGCGCCGACCGTCGCGATGGCGACCGTCGCGACGGCGGGTTCCGACGCGATAGCGGCGAACGCTCCGGCGGGTTCCGTGGTGGTGAGCGTCGCGAGGGTGGTTTCCGTGGCGGCGACCGCCGTGACGGTGGCTTCCGTGACGGGGAGCGTCGCGAGGGCGGGTTCCGTGGTGGTGAGCGTCGCGAGGGTGGTTTCCGTGGCGGTGACCGCCGTGACGGTGGCTTCCGTGACGGGGAGCGTCGCGAGGGCGGGTTCCGTGGTGGTGACCGTCGTGACGGTGGTTTCCGTGGTGGTGACCGTCGGGACGGTGGTTTCCGCGAGGGCGACCGCCGTGACGGTGGGTTCCGTGGCGGCGACCGCCGTGACGGTGGCTTCCGTGACGGGGAGCGTCGCGAGGGCGGGTTCCGTGGCGGCGACCGCCGTGACGGTGGCTTCCGCGATGGTGAGCGTCGTGAGGGCGGTTTCCGTGGTGGCGAGCGTCGCGAGGGCGGGTTCCGTGGTGGTGACCGCCGTGAGGGCGGGTTCCGTGGTGGTGACCGCCGTGACGGTGGCTTCCGTGGTGGCGAGCGTCGCGAGGGTGGTTTCCGTGGCGGGGAGCGTCGCGAGCGTGGTTTCCGCGAGGGTGACCGTCGTGAGGGCGGGTTCCGCAGCGGTGACCGTCGGGACGGCGATTTCCGGGAGCGCCGCGAGGGTGGTTTCCGTGGCGGGGAGCGTCGCGAGGGTGGCTTCCGCGACGGGGAGCGTCGCGAGGGTGGCTTCCGTGGTGGTGACCGTCGGGACGGTGGTTTCCGCGACAGTGAGCGTCGTGAGGGCGGGTTCCGCAGCGGTGAGCGCCGGGACGGCGATTTCCGGGAGCGCCGCGAGGGCGGGTTCCGTGGCGGTGACCGTCGTGAAGGTGGTTTCCGCGAGGGCGACCGTCGCGAGGGTGGTTTCCGTGGCGGTGAGCGTCGTGAGGGCGGGTTCCGTGGCGGTGACCGCGCTCGTGGAGCGGGTGGCTTCGGCGAGCGCCGCGAGAGCGGATTCCGTCGTGGAGCGGATGACCGTGGCGGCGAGCGCCGCAGCGCTGGATCCCGGGACGGCGAGCGCCGCAGCGGTGGATTCCGGGACGGCGAGCGTCGCTTCGGGCAGCGTGAGGACCGGGACGGACCTGGTGCGGCCGAGGACGGTCGTACGGAGGCGCCGGCGCTTTCCGACGAGATCGTCGCGACCGACCTGGACAAGGACGTCCGCGCCGAACTGCTGTCGCTGGCGAAGCCGGTCGCGGACACCGTTGCCCGGCACCTCGTGGCGACCGGCCAACTGATCGACGAGGACCCGGCCGAGGCGCTCGCGCACGCACTGGCCGCTCGCCGGCTCGCATCGCGGATCTCCGCAGTCCGGGAGGCAGTCGGCCTGGCTGCCTACCACGCCGGGGAGTGGCAGTCGGCCATCGCCGAGCTGCGGACGTACCACCGGATGAGCGGTGCGCAGAGCCACCTCGCCGTGATTGCGGACAGCGAGCGGGCACTGGGCCGTCCCGAGCGTGCCATCGACCTGTTCCGGGGTGCCGACCAGGAGAAGCTGGACCCGGCGGTGGCGACCGAACTGCTGATCGTGGCCGCTGGTGCGCGCGGCGACCTCGGCCAGCGGGACGCGGCCGTGGCGATGCTTCAGGTCCCCGACCTGACCAGCGACACCGTTCAGCCGTGGACGGCACGGCTGCGGTACGCGTACGCCGACGCGCTGCTGGCCGTCGGGCGGCGAGCCGAGGCACGGGAGTGGTTCTCCCGCGCGGCGGAGGTGGACACCGAGGCGGAGACCGACGCGGCCGAGCGGCTGCTCGAACTCGACGGTGTGGTCATCGAGGGCGACGACGAGGACGAGGTGACCGAGGAACTGGTTGCTGGTCCTGGTGCCCCCGGTGCCGTACCGACCAGCCCGGACGCCGGCCCGTCGACCACCGCCGACGTGTCCGACCAGGATGACCCGGTCGGCAGTGACCTGGCGTCCGACGGGCCCGAGCACGATGCGACCACCGGCGCGGAGCCGGCCGCCGTCGAGCAGTCGAACGGCGACGACGCGGCGGTCGGGGAGCGGGCGCACGACCAGTCCGCCGACGACCAGCTTGCCGGCGATCAGCCGGTCGACACGTTGGCCACTGACGGTCGGCGCGATGCGGCCGACGGCGGCGTGGCCGAGGACGTGGCAGCGGACAACGAGGCCGCGCCGGAGGTCGCCGAACTCAGTGCGGACCGACGCGAGGCGGACGGGACCGAGGAACCGGGGGCACGGCAGCGATGAGCGGGGACCGGCTGGTTGACGGTTACGCCCTGGTCGTCTTCGACCTGGACGGAGTGATCTACCTGATCGATCAGCCGATCCCCGGCGCGGTCGAAACGGTCGCCCGGCTGCACGGTGAGGGCCGAGCCGTCGCGTACGCGACGAACAACGCCTCGCGCCGCGCCGCCGACGTGGCCGACCTGCTCACCGGGATGGGTGTGCCGGCGCGACCGGATGAGGTGCTCACCAGCGCCGCCGCAGCCGCCCAGCTGCTGGGTGAGCGGCTGCCGGCGGGCGCGCCGGTGCTCGTGGTGGGCGCCGAGGCGCTCCGGGCCGAGATCAGCGAGGCCGGGCTCAAGCCGGTCTCCACTGCCGACGAGGCCCCGGTCGCGGTCATCCAGGGGTACGGCCCGCAGGTGGGCTGGGCCAATCTGGCCGAGGCCGCGGTGGCGGTACGGGCCGGCGCGACCTGGGTGGCCACGAACACCGACCGTACGTTGCCCAGCGGGCGTGGGCCGTTGCCGGGCAACGGCGCACTGGTGGCCGCGCTGGCCACCGCGCTCGGCCGGGACCCGGACGAGATCGTCGGTAAGCCGGCACCGGAGCTGTTCGCCACCGCCGCCCGGCGGGCGGACAACGGTCGTACGGTGGTCGTCGGCGATCGGCTGGACACCGACATCGAGGGCGCCAACCGGGCCGGTCTGGACAGCCTGCTGGTCCTCACCGGGGTCAGCGACGCCGCCGAGCTGCTCGCCGCGCCCGCAGAGCGGCGGCCGACGTACGTCTCATGGGACCTGACCGGCCTCTTCGACTCCGACGGTGTGGTACGGGTGCCGGCGTCGGACGCCGACCACGGTGGTTGGCAGGTGACCATCACCGGGGCCGACGACTGGCAGCTGTCCGGCTCGGGGCGTGCGCTGGACGCGCTTGCCGCGCTCTGCGCGGTGGCCTGGCGCAGTCATCCCACCGGCCCGATCCGGCCGGCCTCCCCGGAGGCGGCGAAGGCGCTGGAGCAGCTCGGCCTGACGCCCTGACCGGGTCAGAGCAGTTTGCGCAGCTTCATCAGGTCGAACGGGTTCGCCTTGATCGACACGCGGCGGTTGGCGACCGCGCGGGTGACGTCGAGATCGCCGCGAACCAGGGCCAGCAGGTCGTCACTGGTGGTGCTCATCGCGATCTTCGCTTTCGGGTCGTCACCGTCGGCGAGCTCCACCAGCCTGCCGCCGGTGAGCCGGCCGTGGAAGGCGGTCTCCAGATCAGTGATCCGGCAGGCCAGGGTGCGATCCAGGTCCACGCGATCGCGTACGGTCTCCGCGTTGCGCTCGAGCCGGGCGGCCAGATCCTGCAACGCCTGCCGACACTCGTCCACCGTGGCCACCAATCGCCTCCTCGCCACACCACGTCGTCTCCCGGCACCGTACCCCACAGGACGCTTCCGACGGCCCGGTAGCGTGACACCTGCACAGCCGTCGGGCGAAAGGACTCAGGCATGCAGGACGCGTGGCGTACCTACCTCGAACTGGCCATGGGCCTGACGGAGGCGCCCCGGAAGAAAGCACAGGACGCGGTGCGCCGGGCGATGGGATCGACAGGTGCGACGGCGGCCCAGTTGCAGACCCTCGCCGAGGAGTTGCGGTCGACCGGCGCGGCCAACCGTGAGGCCCTGACGAAATTGGTGCGGTTCGAGGTCGAGCGGGCGCTCGGCGTGGTGGGCCTGGCCACCGCCGAGGAGGTCGCCGAACTGGACCGCCGGGTGCGCGAGTTGGAACGCCAGCTCCGGGCCGCTTCCGGTACGCCCACCAGCGACGCCGCGCCGGGCCCGGTGGCGTCCCCCGAGTCCGTCGAGACCCCCTCCGTTGGGACGCCATCGACCGCCGCCGCGGCCCCACCGACGAAGGCAGTCGCGAAGAAGGCGGTCGCTAAGAAAGCGGTGGCCAAGAAGGCGGTCGCGAAGAAGACCGTGGCCAAGAAGGCATCCGGAACGGTCGTGCGTACCGCCGATGGTGAACCGGTATCGCGACCGACCAAGGCCGCACCGCCGCGTCCGGACGGTGCTGTATGACCGCGCCGCGGCCCGGCCCGCCGCCGGGTCCGCGCCCGGGTCCACCGCCGCAGCGCTGGACCGGTGAGGGCGGGCAGGACGACGGGCATCCGGCGGTGGAGGCCGCGATGCAGGCGATCGCGAACGCCGCGACGCTCGGACCCGCCGACCAGATCGCCCAGTACGAGGCCGCGTACCAGACGCTGCGGGAGACGCTGGCCACCATCGACCAGGCCTGAGGAGGCGCGTCCACCCATGGCACGGCGTAACCGGTTGGACGCCGAACTCGTCCGACGCGGTCTGGCCCGCTCCCGCGAGCAGGCGGTCGCGTTGGTGGAGGCTGGCCGCGTGCAGCTGCGTGGGGTGCCGGCCCGCAAGGCCGCCGCGATGGTTGATCCCGCCGATCCGTTGCTGGTCAGCGGCGCCGACCCGACCTCCGAGTACGTTTCCCGGGGCGGGCACAAGCTGGCCGGGGCGCTCGCCGCGTTCGCCCCTGCCGGGCTGGCGGTGCAAGGTCGACGCTGCCTGGACGCTGGCGCTTCCACAGGTGGCTTCACCGACGTGCTGCTGCGCGCCGAGGCCGCCGAGGTGGTCGCGGTGGACGTCGGCTACGGCCAGTTGGCCTGGTCGCTGCGCAACGATTCCCGGGTACGGGTCTTCGAACGCACGAACGTCAGGACGCTGGCCCCGGAGACGATCGGCGGCCCGGTCGACCTGACCGTCGCCGACCTGTCGTTCATTTCGTTGCGGCTGGTGCTGCCGGCCCTGGCGGCCTGCACCCGGGCCGACGGTGACCTGGCGCTGATGGTCAAACCGCAGTTCGAGGTGGGCCGGGAGCGGGTCGGCGCCGGTGGCGTGGTGCGCGATCCGGAGCTTCGGGCGCAGGCGGTGCTGGACGTCGCCACGGCAGCCGCGACGCTGCGGCTGGGGCTGGCGGATCTCGCGGCCAGCCCCCTGCCGGGGCCGAGCGGCAACGTCGAGTTCTTCGTATGGTTACGCCGGGACGCGCCACCGGTCGACCCGGAGCGGGTGCGGGCCGTGGTGGCGGCCGGGCCAGGTGGCCCGGTGACGTCCGGCGACGGACCGGACGAGGTGACGGAGGAGGTGGCCACGTGAGCGAGCGAAGCGAGCGAACCGTTTGGCACAGCAGCGTGGCGGCTCGCGCCGCCGGTGAGCGGAGCGAGGCGGTGGCGTGAGCGAGCGGAGCGAGCGAACCGGCTGGCACAGCGGCGTGAGCTGGTCTCGGCGAGCGAACCATCAGCGCGGTGTTTCCGGGGGGTCGTCGCGGTGACCCGCACGGCCCTGTTGGTGACGCACACCGGCCGTCGGCGCAGCACCGAGCATGCCCGTGCGGTCGCTGCGGACCTGATCGCCGCCGGGTTCGAGGTGCGGGTGGTGGCCGAGGAGGCCGAGGATCTCGACCTGCCGGGCGTGGTGCCGGTGACCGGGCCGGAGGCGGCCGAAGGCGCTGAGATCGTCTTCGCACTCGGTGGGGACGGCACGTTCCTGCGCGCCGCGGAGCTCGCCCGGCCGGCGAAGGTGCCGCTGCTCGGCATCAACCTCGGCAAGGTCGGCTTCCTCGCGGAGGCGGAGATCGACGATCTCGACGAGGCGGTCCGTGACGTGGTCAGCCGCAACTACAGCGTCGATGAGCGGCTCACCCTCGACGTGACGGCGGAGTTCGACGGTGGCCCGACCATCGAGTCGTGGGCCCTCAACGAGATCAGCGTCGAGAAGGGCGAGCGGGCCCAGATGCTGGAACTGCTCGTCGACGTCGACGGGCGACCGCTGTCCCGGTACGGCTGCGACGGCGTGGTGTGTGCCACGCCCACCGGGTCCACGGCGTACGCCTTCTCCGGCGGCGGGCCGGTGGTCTGGCCGGAGGTGGAGGCGTTACTGCTGGTGCCGATCAGCGCGCACGCGCTGTTCAGCCGCCCGCTGGTGACGGCCCCCACCTCCACCATGACGATCACCGTCGACCCGTTCACCACTTTGGCCGTGCTCTGCTGTGACGGGCGGCGGGTCTACGACCTGCCGCCGGGCGCCCGGGTCACCGTGCGGCGGGGCACCCTGCCGGTGCGGATCGTGCGGCTGCGGGACCGGTCGTTCACCGCGCGTCTGGTGGCCAAGTTCGACCTTCCGGTGCACGGCTGGCGGGGCAACCGCCGCTGAGGCTGCCGGCCGCGCCGGCTGGTCAAGTGTCGGGCCACGCGTCTACTGTCGGTTGCTGTGCTGGAGGAGCTACGCATCACCGGACTGGGCGTCATCGAGGACACGACGCTGCCGCTGACCGGCGGCATGAACGTCATCACCGGCGAGACCGGTGCCGGTAAGACGATGGTGGTGACGGGGCTCGGCCTGCTTTTCGGTGGCCGGGCCGACGCCGGCCGGGTGCGCGCCGAGCCCGGTCGGGCTGTGGTCGAGGGCCGGCTGCGCCTCGGTGGCCGGGTGGCGGAGACGGTGCACGCCCGGATCACCGACGCCGGAGGTGAGCCCGACGAGGACGGCTGCGTGCTGCTGAGTCGCACGGTCACGGTGGAGGGCCGGTCCCGGGCCCATCTGGGTGGCCGCGGCATGCCCGTGTCGATGCTCGGCGAGGTCGGTGAGCAGGTGGTCGCCGTACACGGTCAGTCCGACCAGCTGCGGCTGCTGCGACCGGCCGAACAGCGGGCCGCGCTGGACCGGTTCGCCGGTCCCGAGCACGAGAAGCTGCTCGACGCGACGCGGGACGCGTTCACCCGGTGGCGTCGGGTGGTCGACGACCTGGCCGACCGGCGGCGCAATGCGCGGGAACGCCATCAGGAGACCGACCTGCTCCGGTTGGGGCTCGACGAGATCACCCGGGTGGATCCGCAGCCGGGCGAGGACGACGAGCTGAAGGCGGAGGCGCAGCGACTGGAGCACGCGGAGGGTCTGCGTACCGCGGCCCAGTTGGCCCATCAGTGCGTGGCCGGCGGCTTGGAGGCCACCGACGACACCCCGGACGCCTCGACGCTGCTGGGCACCGCCCGGCGCACGCTTGAGGCGCAGGCCGGCACCGATCCGGCGCTCGGTGAGCTGGCCGTCCGTCTGGAGGAGGCGGCCACGTTGGTCGCTGACGTCTCGGTGGAGCTGTCCACATACCTCGCCGGCCTGGACGCCGACCCGGCTCGGTTGCAGGCGCTCTACGAGCGGCGGGCCGCGTTGCGCGCGTTGACCCGCAAGTACGCCGACGACGTCGACGGTGTGATCGCCTGGGCGGAGCGGGCCCGGACCAGACTGTCCGAGCTGGACAACTCCGACGAGCTGCTCGACGAGCTGGATCGGGAGGCGTCCCGACTGGCCGGCGAGGTGGCCGAGCTGGCCGGCCGGCTGTCGCTGTCCCGGCAGGAGGCGGCGGCACGGTTCGCCGATCAGGTCACCGTCGAGCTGGCCGGGCTGGCGATGCCACACGCCCGGATCGAGGTGGCGGTGCTGCCCCGACCCGCCGGGCGGACCGAGCCGACGTTGCCGGTCAACGGGGTCGACGTCGGTGTCGGGCCCGACGGCGGTGACGAGGTCGAGTTGCGGCTGCTGGCGCACCCCGGTGCGCCGTCGCTGCCCCTGCAACGGGGGGCCTCCGGCGGTGAGCTGTCCCGGGTGATGCTCGCCATCGAGGTGGTTTTCGCCGGCTCCGGCGGCCCGCCGACGCTGGTCTTCGACGAGGTCGACGCGGGGGTCGGCGGTCAGGCGGCGGTGGAGATCGGCCGGCGGCTGGCTCGGCTGGCCCGCAGCCACCAGGTCCTGGTGGTGACCCATCTGCCCCAGGTCGCCGCCTTCGCCGACCGGCACCTGGTGGTGGCCAAGGACACCGGCGGCGCGGTCACCACCAGCGGGGTGCGGGTGGTGGAGGACACCGAGCGGGCCCGGGAACTCGCCCGGATGCTTGCGGGTTTGCCGGATTCGGATCTGGGTATCGCTCACGCCGAGGAACTCCTGGCCGTAGCGGCCAGGGAACGGCGGTCCTGAGACCGCGATTGTGAGCGGAGGCACACCGGCCTTCGCCCATGTGTGTTTCCCTGGGTAGGCGGCCCTGCTCAGGCATGTCGCGACAGATTCGCCTGCCTCACATGCCAGGATGGTCACGATGCGTCTACCCACGTTGCGCCGGGCCCGGAACGCGGAACCGGGACAGATCCTCGGCACCGCGCGCCTCGACCGTCGCACGAAGCGGATGGTCGGCCGGCTCCGCCCCGGCGACATCGCGGTCATCGACCACGTCGACCTGGACCGGGTCGCTGCCGACTCGCTTGTCGCGGTCGGTGTCGGCGCGGTGCTCAACGCCAAGCCGTCGGTTTCCGGCCGTTACCCCAACCTCGGGCCGGAGGTGCTGATCTCGGCGGGTATCCCGCTGCTCGACGATCTCGGTGAGGGCATCTTCGAGCGGATCCGTGAGGGCGACACGGTGCGCATCGAGGGCAACACCGTCTACCTGAACGACGACCCGGTGGCGCACGGCAGTCGCCAGGACGCCGAGAGCGTGGCCAAGGCGATGACCGACGCCCGGGAGGGCCTGTCGGTGCAGTTGGAGGCGTTCGCCGCCAACACCATGGACTACCTCAAGCAGGAGCGGGACCTGCTGCTCGACGGCGTCGGCGTGCCCGAGATCGCCACCGAGGTGCAGGGCCGGCACTGTCTGATCGTGGTCCGGGGCTACGACTACAAGGCCGACCTGGACGTGCTGCGCCCGTACATCCGGGAGTTCAAGCCGGTGCTGATCGGCGTCGACGGGGGCGCCGACGCCCTGGTCGAGGCGGGCTACACCCCAGATATGATCATCGGCGATATGGATTCGGTCACCGACGACGTGCTGCGCTGCGGCGCCGAGGTGATCGTGCACGCGTACCCGGACGGGCGGGCGCCGGGGTTGCCGCGCGTCAACGGCCTGGGGGTACCGGCGGTGACCTTCCCCGCCGCCGCCACCAGCGAGGACCTCGCCATGCTGCTGGCCGACGAGAAGGGCGCCTCGCTGATCGTCGCGGTGGGTACCCACGCCACGCTCGTGGAGTTCCTCGACAAGGGGCGCGGCGGCATGGCGTCGACGTTTCTCACCCGGCTCAAGGTCGGTGGCAAGCTGGTCGACGCCAAGGGGGTCAGCCGGCTGTACCGGCAGAGCATCTCCGGGTCGTCCCTGTTGCTCCTGATCCTCTCGGCACTCGCCGCCATGGCCTCGGCGGTGGCCGTCTCCACCGTCGGTAAGGCGTACCTGGGCGTGGTCTCCGAGTGGTGGGACAATTTTGTGTTCCAGCTCGGCCAGCTCTTCTAGCCCCCGACCGATCAAGAGGCTGCAAGCGTGATCAACTTCCGGTACCACGTGGTGTCCCTGACCGCGGTCTTCCTCGCCCTGGCGATCGGCCTGGTGGTCGGTACCGCCGCGCTCAACGGTCCGGTAGCGGACTCGCTCCGGGAGACCGTCAACGAGCTGCGCAAGGACAACCAGCAGATGCGCCAGGCGGTCCAGAACATGCAGCGGGAACTGGAGCTGGAGGAGGACTTCGCCGCCGAGATGGCCCAGGTGATGCTGCCGGGCACGCTCAGCGGCAAGCGGGTGCTGGTGCTCAGCCTGCCCACCGGTCGCGATCACACCGAGGGTGTGCTCAACATGCTCCAGCTGGCCGGCGCCGACGTCACCGGGCGGATCGATCTGCAGGACAAGTTCATCAACCCGGAGAACAACAACGACCTGCTCGAACTGGCGGTCACCGCGGCCCGGCCCACCAACGCGCCGACCGCCGGGCTGCCCGGCAACGGCCACGGCGTCGAAACCTCCAGCGCTTTGCTGGCCACCGTGCTGCTGGACCAGCCCGCCGGAGCGGAGCCGGTCACCGAGGCCGACCGGCGGGCGGTGCTGGCCGCGTACGGCAACGCCAACTACCTGACCACCGCGGACCGGATCACCGCGCCGGCCGAGGCCGTCGTGGTGGTCAGCGGGCAGCCGTACGTGGACAAGGACTCCGCCAAGAAGGACGAATCCGTCGTCAAGATCGCCGAGCAGTTCGACCGGACCGGGGGCATCGTGGTGGCTGGCAACGGCTCGGCCGGCGGCAATCTGGTGGCGTTCGTCCGGGGCGACGCGGTGCTCGCCCAGACCATCTCGACCATCGACAACGCCAACACGGTCCAGGGGCAACTGGTCACCACCCTGGCGCTGGTGCAGCAGCTCGCCGAGCGTAAGGCCGGTCACTTCGGCGTCGGTGACAGCGCCGCCTCGCTGGTGCCTAGACTGCCGCAGTGAACCCTTCTCACCCACTTCGCACGCTCCGACCCGTCGCAGCGTCGGCGCGGGTGCGCACCAGCCGAGCGGTGCGGGCCGGCAAGGGTTCAGTGGCCTGACGGGGCACCGGGTGCCCGATTCCGACGATGTCCGCCGGCCGGCGGGAGGGGATGGCGTGAGTGAGCGGGACGGCGACGTGACGGTCTTCGGTCGACTCCTGGTGGCCGGGATCGGGGCGGTCGCCGCCCGGTACGCGCTGCGCGAGATCCGTACCTCACCGCCCGCGCCGACCCTGGAACGGACCAACTTCCGGGGACGCACCGTGACCCTGGCCGCCGGCCCGGCCCTCGCGTTGGGGGCCTCAAGTGCCGCGGCCTGCGGGGCGGCGAGCGTGCCGGCCGGCGCGGCCACCCTGGTGGCCGGGCTTGGCGCCGGTGCCGTGGGCCTCTACGACGACGTGGTCGGTGCCCGTCCGGAGCAGAAGGCGGCAAAGGGTTTCGCCGGGCATCTGGCCGCGTTGCGGCAGGGCCGGGTCACCGCCGGCCTTGTCAAGATCGTTGGGGTGGGCGCAGCCGGTCTGGGGGCGGCCGCCCTGCTCGCCGCCGACCCGGGCGTGGCCGGGCATCGTCGTCGGCACCGGCAGGGCACCTGGGGACGAGGCGTCGACGTACTGCTCGGCGCGGGGGTGGTGGCCGGCACGGCGAACCTGGTCAACCTGCTCGACCTGCGTCCCGGACGGGCACTGAAGTCGGGTCTGCTGCTCGGTGCGCCACTGAGCGGTGGCCGGCACGGGGGGATCGCCTCGGGTGCGGCCGGTGCCGCCGCCGGGCTGCTCCCCGCGGACCTGGCCGAGGACGTGATGCTCGGTGACAGCGGCGCGAACGCCCTCGGCGCGGTGCTCGGGGTGGCGCTGGCCGCCCGCACCGGCCCGGTCGGCCGGGCCGGGCTGCTCGCCGTCCTCGCCGGGCTCACCGCCGCCAGCGAGAAGGTGAGCTTCACGAAGGTCATCGCGAGCACGCCGGGGCTGCGTGAGCTCGACGCGCTGGGCCGACGCGCCGACTGACGTGACCAGACCGGCCCCCCTCGCCGGCGCCGGCCGGTTGGCCGGAGCGGCCGCCCTCATCGCCGTACTCACCGTCGTCAGCAGGCTGGCCGGGTTCGGGCGTACCGCCGTGTTCACCTGGGTGGTGCAGGACAGCGACCTGGGCGCGATGTACGTCCTGGCGAACACCATCCCGAACATCATCTTCGAGATCGTCGCGGGCGGGGCGTTGGCCAGCCTGGTCGTACCGCTGCTCGCCGGCGCGGTCGCGGCGGGGGACCGGCGGGCGGTCGCGGCCACCACCGGCGCCCTGCTCACCTGGACGGTGACGCTGCTCGTGCCGCTGGCGGTGCTGGTGGCCCTGGGCGCTGGGCCGATCATCACCGCGCTCGGTGACAGCCGGTCACCGGAGGAACTGGCGGCCGGCGCCCGGATGCTGCGGGTCTTCGCGCCGCAACTGCCGCTGTACGGCATCGGCATCGTGCTCACCGGCGTGCTCCAGGCGCACCGGCGGTTCGCCTGGCCGGTGATCGCGCCGCTGCTGTCCAGCCTCACGGTGGTTGTCGTCTACCTGGTCTTCGCCGGGGCCGCCGGTACCGGCGCCAGCGTGGCGCAGGCCGGCCGCGGCGGTGAGCTGATCCTGTCGGTCGGCACCACCCTCGGCGTGGTGGTGTTGTCGCTGTCGCTGCTGATCCCGCTGCGTCGGCTGCGCCTGACGCTGCGCCCCGGGTACGCGTTCCCGGCCGACGCCCGGGTCCGGGTACGCGGGCTGGCGGTGGCCGGCGTGGTGACGGTCACCGCCCAACAGGTCGCGCTGGCGGTGATCCTCTACCGGCTTTCCAGCGGCCGGACCGAGGCGTTCCAGGTGTTCAACCTGGCACAGACGTTCTACCTGCTGCCCTGGGCGGTGCTGGCGGTGCCGCTGGCCACCGCCGCGTACCCGACCCTGGCCACGGCGGCGGGGGCGGACGAGCGGACCTACCGGAAGGTGCTGTCGGCGACCCTGCGTGGGGTGTTGTTGTGCAGCTTCCTCGGCGCTGCGGCACTGGTCGGTGCGGCCGGCCCGATCGGCCGGTTCTTCCCGCTCGACAGCGACGCGACCGCCGCCGCGATCGCGGGTTACGCGCCCGGGCTGCTCGGGTACGGGCTGTTCGCGGTGCTGTCCCGCGCGTTGTACGCCCGGGGCGCGACGCGGGCGGCGACCGCCACCATCACCGCCGGTTGGCTGGCGGTACCGCTGGCGTTGCTTCCGCTGTCGGCGCTGCTCCCGGTGGCCGACCGGGTGCTGGCGGTGGCGTTGGCCAACTCGGCGGGAATGCTGCTGCTCGGCGTGCTGCTGCTGGTCGCCGTGGCCCGGTCGGCCGGCCGGGAGGCGTTGGCCGGCGCCGGGCGGGCCGGCGCTGCCGGTTTGCTGGCCGGTGGTGCGGCCGCCGTCGCGGCGGTGGCGATGCTACGGCTGCTGGGCGCCGGTGGCGACACCCCGGCGCGGTGGACGGCACTGATGCAGGGCATGCTGTCCGGAGTCCTGGTCGCTGTCGTGTTCCTCGCCGTGGTGTGGCTGGTCGACCGGCAGGACCTGCGGCCACTGTTGACCGGCCTGGGTCGACGCCTGCGCCGGGCCCGGCCAGGCGACCGGAAGGAGGAGGCGGTCCGGTGAGCGCGAGGAGTGAGCTTGCGAGCCCCGCAGTCGCGAACGGAGTGTTGGTTCGGTGAGCGCGAGGAGTGAGCTTGCGAGCCCCGCAGTCGCGGACGGAGAGTGGGTCCGGTGAGCGCGACGAATGGGCCGGCGGCCGTTCCAGACCAGCCGGGGACGGTGATGTTGCTGTTGGCTTCCAGCACCGGCGGGGTCGGTCAGCATGTCCGGTCGGTGGCGCGAGGGCTGGCTGCGGCCGGGCAGCCGGTGTTGGTCTGCGGGCCGGCGGCGACCCAGGAGCAGTTCGACTTCGTGGCCGCCGGTGCCCGGTTCCGGCCCGTGGAGATCCCGGCGAGTCCCACCCCGGGCGACGCCCGCGCCGTCGGCGTGCTGCGCCGACTGCTCGCCGCCGAGCAGGTCAGCGTGGTGCACGCGCACGGGCTGCGCGCCGGGCTGGTGGCGGTGCTGGCCCGGCCGGCGGCCCCGCTCGTGGTCACCTGGCACAACGCGGTGCTGGCCGGCGGGGTACGCGGCGCCCTGTCCCGGTTGGTGGAGCGGATCGTGGCGCGGAACGCCCGGGTGACCCTCGGCGCCTCGGGTGACCTGGTGGCGCGGGCCGTCGCGTTGGGCGCGGGGGATGCCCGGCTCGCCCCGGTCGCCGCGCCGGAACCGCCCGCACCGCGCCGTCGCCGGGCCGCCGTGCGGGCCGAGTTCGCGGTCGCTGCCGACCAGCCGTTGATCCTGTCGGTGGGCCGGCTGCATCCGCAGAAGCGGTACGACGTCCTGGTCGACGCCGCCGCCCGATGGCGGGAGCGCACCCCGCCGCCGGTTGTCGTGATCGCCGGCAGCGGACCGGCCTACCTGCCGCTGGCCGCCCGGATCAGCGCCGCCCGCGCACCGGTCACCCTGCTGGGGCACCGCACGGACGTGGCGGACCTGCTCACCGGCGCCGACCTCGCGGTGGTGACCAGCGACTGGGAGGCCCGTCAACTGTTCGCGCAGGAGGCGCTGCGGGCCGGCGTACCGCTGGTGGCGACCGCGGTGGGTGGGCTGCCGGAGCTGGTGGGTGACGCGGCGGTGCTGGTGCCGCCGGGTGATGTGGACGCGGTCGACGCGGCGGTACGCCGCCTGCTCGATGACGAGGCCGGCCGCGCCGAACTGGCGCGGCGCGGCGCGGCGCGGGCGCTGACCTGGCCGACGGAGGCGCAGACCCGCACCCAACTGCTCGCGCTCTACGCCGAGCTGGCACCCGGCCCGGCCGGGCCGGCGACACCGGACGCAGACGCCCCGTCGACGGGACGCCGGTGATGCTGCGCCGTATCGCTCCGATCCTGCTCACCCTGGTGGTGGTGGCGCTCGGGGTCACCGCGCTGGCCGCCCGCCCGCAGAGCCCGCCGGCCCGGCAGAGCGCCGACTATGTGGTTCTCGTCGGCGTGGCCGGGCTGCGCTGGGACGATGTGGACGCGGAGCGTACGCCGACGCTGTGGCGGCTGGCCCGCGAGGGCTCGATCGGGTCGCTGTCGGTGCGGTCCGCACATCGACCCACCTGTCCCGTGGACGGCTGGCTGACTCTCGGCGCGGGCAGCTTCGCCGCCTGGCCCGGCAGCCGCGGCGTGGACGGGCAGTGTCCGCCCGTCGACGTGACGGTGGAGCAGCCGGACGGCATCGGCGCGAACCTGCCGGATCAGGAGAGCGTTGCCGTGCACAACCAGGAGCGGTTGCCGTGGGGCACGGTACCCGGTGCGTTGTCGGAGTCGGTGCGGTGTTCGGTGGCGGTCGGGCCGGGCGCGGCGGTGGCCGCCGCTCGACCGTTCGGTCGGGTCGACAGGTACGCGCCGACGCTGCCGGCGGATCCCGCCGGGCTGCTCGGCTCCTGCGTGCTCAGCATCGTCGACCTCGGCACGGTGGAGGGCGACGACCCGGCGGTACGGGCGGCGGCGGCCCGAGCCGCCGACGCGCAACTGGCCCGGGTGCTCGACGGCCGGCCGCCGCGATCGCTGGTGATCGTCGCCGGGGTCTCCGACACTCAGTTGCCGTCCCGGCTGCACGTGGCCGTTGCCCATGGTCCGGGCTGGGAGGAGGGCTGGCTGACCTCGCCCAGCACGGACCGCCGTGGCTATCTGCAACTGATCGACCTGGCCCCGACCGCGCTGGCCGTCCTGGGTCGTCCGATGCCGGATCGGCCGTTCCTCGGCCGGCCGGCCGAGTCGGTCGACGGCCGGCCGGCTGATTTGTCCGCCGCGATCGCCGAGCCGGCGGACGCGGACCGGGAAGCCGCCGCGCAGCGGAAGGTGGCCGGCGGGTTCTTCACCCTGCTGGCCGTCGTTCAGGTGGCGCTCGCGGTGGCGGTGTTGCCGCTGCTGCGCCGGGCCCGCCGGCACGCCGGGCCGTACGGACCGAAACCGGTGCCGCGTCCGGTGGTGGCGACGGTGGAGGTGCTGCTGGTCGCCGCCGCGCTCGCGATACCGGCGGCGTTGGTCGCCGAGGCCGCGCCGTGGTGGCGCTTCGCGTATCCGGCGGCCTCGTTCGCCGGGCTGACCGCCGTGTTGCTGGCTGCCGCGACGCTGCTGGTTCGGCTGACACCCGGCTATCGCGCCACCCTGGGTCCGCTCGGCGCGGTGGCCGGGCTGACCACGTTGGCCGTCGGCCTGGACGTCGTGACCGGCGCCCGGTTGCAGCTCAACGGGGTGGTGGGCTATTCCGCGCTGGAGGGGGGCCGCTATGCCGGCCTCGGTACCGTCGGCCTCGGTGTCTTCGCTGCCGCCGCCCTGCTCAGCGCCGGCTGGCTCGCCCAGCGGGTGCGCCGTGGCTGGCGCCCGACCGTCATGGTCGTGGTGGGCGGGGCCGCCGTGGTGATCGTCGGCAGCGCGTATCTGGGTGCCGACTCGATCGGCGCGATCGCCCTGACCGCTGGAGTGAGCGTGGCGGCGGCGATCAGCGCGGGTGGCTGGCTGACGTTGACCCGGCTCGCCTGGGCGGCGATGGCCGGGTTGGCCGTGACGGTCGGGTTCGCGGTGGTGGATCTGGGTCGGGCACCGGGGGAGCGGGGCAGCCTCGGCCGGTTCCTGGCCGCGCTCGGCGACGGTACCGGCGGGCTGACCGTGCAGCGGTCCAGTGCCGCCAGCTTCGACACGCTGGTCAACAGTCCGCTGACGGTGCTGGCGCTGGCCGGCGCGTTGTTGGTCTGGTTCGCGCTGCTGCAACCCTGGGGCGGGCTGATGCGGCTGTTCGGCATCTACCCGGCGATCCGGGCGGCAATGGCGGGCACCGCGGTGGCGGCGGTGATCGGCGGGCTGTTGAGCGCCGCGGCGTTGGACGTGGCCGGGGCTGCGGCAGCCGTGGTGGTGCCGTTGGCGGCGCTGTCGGCGCTGCGGGTGCTCGACCACTCGGCGGACCGGACCCAGCCGGGGGCGGACCGCCCGGCCGGCGGCGGGCCGGACGGTAGCGGCCCGGACGATGGCGGCCCGGAGAGCGGCGGGCCGGACGGCGGCGGGCCGGCCGATGGCGGGTCAACCGGTGCCGTGCCGGGCGGTGACGGGCCGGGCGCACGGTCGTCGGCCGAGGTCGCGACCGGGTGACTCGGCGGCGGTACCGGGTGCGGCACCGGCCGGCCGTTGGGGAGGTGTTACCGTGGAATCCCGTGGATCGCGTGATCACTTCGCTGATCGGCTCGGCGGTCTGCACGACCGCGACGGACGACACGGGAGCAGGCCTTGGCCCCTTCAGCACGGACGACCAGGCACATATTCGTCACCGGAGGCGTCGCCTCCTCGCTGGGTAAGGGGCTCACCGCCTCCAGTCTCGGCAACCTGCTGACCGCGCGGGGGCTTCGCGTGGTGATGCAGAAGCTCGACCCGTACCTCAACGTCGACCCGGGCACGATGAACCCGTTCCAGCACGGTGAGGTCTTCGTGACCGAGGACGGTGCCGAGACGGATCTCGACGTCGGCCACTACGAGCGTTTCCTGGACCGGTCGTTGTCCGGCAAGGCCAACGTCACCACCGGCCAGATCTACTCCGAGGTGATCGCCAAGGAGCGGCGCGGTGAGTACCTGGGGGACACGGTCCAGGTGATCCCGCACATCACCAACGAGATAAAGTCCCGGATCCTGGCCATGGCCGACCCGGACGACGACGGCCGTACCCCGGACGTGGTCATCACCGAGGTCGGCGGCACGGTCGGTGACATCGAGTCGCTGCCGTTCCTGGAGGCGATCCGGCAGGTACGCCACGACCTGGGCCGCGACAACTGTTTCTATCTGCACGTCTCGCTGGTGCCCTACCTCGCCCCGTCCGGGGAGCTGAAGACGAAGCCCACCCAGCACTCGGTCGCCCAGCTGCGCAGCATCGGTATCCAGCCCGACGCCATCGTGTGCCGTTCCGACCGGGACATCCCGGAGAAGCTCCAGCACAAGCTCTCCCTCTACTGCGACGTCGACGCCGAGGCGGTGATCGCCGCGCCGGACGCGCCCAGCATCTACGACATCCCGAAGGTGCTGCACCGGGAAGGGCTCGACGCGTACGTGGTGCGCCGGCTGAACCTCTCCTTCCGGGACGTGGACTGGGAGGGCTGGGACGACCTGCTGGAGCGGGTGCACCAGCCCCGGCACACCATCACCGTCGCGCTGGTCGGCAAGTACGTCGACCTGCCCGACGCGTACCTGTCGGTCAGCGAGGCGATCCGGGCGGCCGGCTTCGGCCACCGGGCCCGGGTCCAGCTGCGGTGGGTGCCCAGCGACGACTGCGTCACCCCGACCGGTGCGGCGGCCGCCCTGGCCGGGGTCGACGGCATCGTCATCCCCGGCGGCTTCGGCGTCCGGGGCATCGAGGGCAAGATCGGCACCGCCCGGTACGCCCGGGAGAACGGCATTCCACTGCTCGGGCTCTGTCTGGGCCTGCAGTGCATGACCATCGAGGTGGCCCGGCACCTGGCTGGCCTGGACGGCGCCAACTCCCTGGAGTTCGACGCCGAGGCGGTACACCCGGTCATCGCCACCATGGCCGATCAGCAGGACATCGTCGCCGGCAAGGGCGACCTGGGCGGCACCATGCGGCTGGGCGCGTACCCGGCGACGCTCACCGAGGGGTCGATCGTCGCTGAGGCGTACGGCAGCACCCAGGTCAGCGAGCGGCATCGGCACCGGTACGAGGTGAACAACGCCTACCGCGACCAGCTCGCCAAGGCCGGGCTGCACATCTCGGGCACCTCGCCGGACGGTCGACTGGTCGAGTTCGTCGAGCTGGACCGCGATCTGCACCCGTTCTTCGTGGCCACCCAGGCGCATCCGGAACTCAAGAGCCGCCCCACCCGGCCGCACCCGCTGTTCGCCGCCTTCGTCCACGCCGCGGTGACGTACTCGCACGCCGACCAGCTCCCGGTCGATCTGGACGGGGCCACCGCCGAGCGGGCCGTCCGCAACGGCGCCGCGACGAAGGCGGCCTCGGCCTCGTGAGCGGACGGTCCGCAGGAATCGAAGGGGCGACCCGGGCCGAGGCCGGCGCGGGTGACCCGGTGGTGGGCCGATGAGCGCCGTCGAGCACCGCTACGAGGTGTGCTCGCGGGAGTTGCGCTACCGCGGCCGGATCTTCGAGGTGGTCACCGAGGAGGTCACCATGCCCGGCGGTGGCACCGCCGCGCGTGACCTCGTCCGGCACGTCGGCGCGGTGGCGGTGGTGGCGCTTGACGACGCCGGTCAGGTGGTGCTGATCCGGCAGTACCGTCAGCCGGTGGGCCGGCGGTTGTGGGAGTTGCCGGCCGGGTTGACCGACGTCTCCGGGGAGGACCCGTCGGTGACGGCAACGCGGGAGCTGGCCGAGGAGGTCGACCTCACCGCCGGCCGGCTCGACGTGCTGGTCGACGTGCACAGCTCGCCCGGGTTCACCGACGAGCTGGTCCGGGTCTTCCTGGCGCGGGATCTCGGCGAGGTGCCGGTGGAGCAGCGACACGACCGTCATGACGAGGAGGCCGACCTGCAGATCGTCCGGATCGACCTGGACGAGGCGGTCGGCATGGTGCTGGCGGGGGAGATCAGCAACGGACCGTGTGTGGCCGGGCTGCTCGCCGCCGCCCGCGCCCGCGACGCCGGCTGGTCGGGGCTGCGCCGGGCGGACGCCCCGCTGCCCCGCTGACCGGTACGAAAGGCTGGGCTTGCTCCGACGCGGTCTTGTGGAACACGACGCGGGGGCCGGGCGGTACACCGCCCGGCCCCCGCGTGGTCTCGTGGGTCAGTCGCGCAGCGGCCGGCCCTGTCCGTCGACGCCGCCGTTCACCAGGATCAGGATGCCGTCGACGAGGCCCCAGATGCTGCCGATACCGCAGGTCACGAGGGTGACGATCAGCTGAATGACGCCCGTCTTGGTGTCGCCCATGTAGAACCGGCCGACGCCGAAGCCGCCCAGCACGATCTGCAGGACGCCCGCGACGACCTTGCTCTTGTCAGAAACGCCCTGGGGGTACCCGGGCGGAATGGGAGGAGTAGTCATGAGGCGACACAATAGTGATCCACTAACGCGCTGTCCGCACCGGTGTGCACCAGATGGGACGATGGTGCCGAAGACTGTCCTGACGGCTGATGTGACGTCCACCGCCGGCCCGGGTACTCACACCTGACACATCGTCAACGGCCACGGCGAGCAGGTGTCACAGTGCAGGCTCCGCTGACGTGCGGTCACGCCTAGACTGCCGCCGGCGGGACCGGTTGACCGGGGCGGCAATGGGGCCGCCGTGGCGCCGCGCAGTCGGGGTGAACGTGCCCCGAAGAGAGGTGTCTGCATCGTGAAGGTCGGCATCCCACGCGAGGTCAAGAACCACGAGTACCGGGTGGCGATCACGCCCGCCGGCGTCAACGAGTTCACCCGCGGCGGTCACCAGGTCTTCGTCGAGGCCGGCGCCGGGCTCGGGTCGAGCATCACCGACGAGGAGTTCGCCGCCGCCGGCGCCAAGATCCTGGAGAGCGCCGACGAGGTCTGGGACGCCGCCGACCTGGTGCTGAAGGTCAAGGAGCCGGTCGCCGAGGAGTACCACCGGATGCGCGAGGGGCAGGTGCTCTTCACCTACCTGCACCTGGCCGCCTCCCGCGAGTGCACGGACGCGCTGATCGACCGCAAGGTGACCGGCATCGCCTACGAGACGGTCGAGTTGCCGGACCGCTCGCTGCCGCTGCTCGCCCCGATGTCCGAGGTGGCCGGACGGCTCGCCCCGCAGGTCGGCGCCTTCTACCTGATGCGTACCGGCGGTGGCCGGGGGGTGCTGCCCGGCGGCGTCTCCGGCGTGTACGCGGCCAAGACCGTGGTCATCGGCGCCGGTGTCTCCGGCATGAACGCGGCCGCGATCGCCCTGGGTCTGCAGTCCGAGGTGCTGCTGCTGGACAAGAACGTCGGGCGGTTGCGGCAGGCCGACGCCATCTACCGGGGCCACCTGCAGACGGTCGCCTCCAACGCGTACGAGATCGAGCGGGCGGTGCTGGACGCGGACCTGGTCATCGGCGCGGTGCTGGTGCCCGGCGCGAAGGCGCCGAAGCTCATCTCCAACGAGTTGGTCTCCCGGATGAAGCCGGGCAGCGTGCTCGTCGACATCGCCATCGACCAGGGCGGCTGCTTCGAGGACTCGCGGCCCACCACCCACGCCGACCCGGTCTACCGGGTACACGACTCGATCTTCTACTGCGTGGCGAACATGCCCGGCGCGGTGCCGAACACCAGCACCTACGCGCTGACCAACGTCACCCTCCCGTACGCCCTCGAACTGGCCAACCACGGCTGGCGCGAGGCCGCACGGCACGACCCGGCGCTGGCGCTGGGCCTGAACACCCACGACGGGCAGGTCGTCTACGGTCCGGTCGCCGAGGCGCACGGCCTGCCCACCCTGCCGTTGACCGAGGTGCTGGCCTGACCGACCGGCTGACCGACGGCGGGGCCGGCGGGGGCGAGCAGCCCGCGCCGGCCCTGCGCCGTGCCGTTCGCGGCTACCTGGACCACCTCACCGTCGAACGTGGACTGGCCGCGAACACGCTCGCCTCGTACCGTCGGGACCTGGACCGTTACCTCGGGTCGCTGGCCACCGCCGGGGTGACCGACCTGTCGGCCGTCTCCACCGGGGAGATCGAACGCCACCTGGCCCGGTTGCGCTCCGGCGCCGACGGTCACCCGCCGCTCGCGGTCTCCTCGGCGGCCCGCGCCGCCAGCGCGGTACGCGGGCTGCACCGGTTCGCCTTACGCGAGGGCCTGGCCGGCGCCGACCCGAGCCGTGACGTGCGGCCCCCCGCCTCAGCCCGACGGCTGCCCCGGGCGCTGCCGGTCGACGACGTGGTCGCCCTGCTGGAGACCGCCGGCCCGGTCGACGCGGCGGGGGACACCGCCCCGTTGGCGCTGCGCGACCGGGCGCTGCTGGAGTTCCTGTACGGCACCGGAGCGCGGATCTCGGAGGCTGTCGGTGCCGCCGTGGACGATGTGGACCTCGACGACGGGGTGACGGTGCTGCGTGGCAAGGGCGGCCGGACCCGACTGGTGCCGATCGGCGGGTACGCGCTGCGGGCGCTCGGTGCGTACCTGGTGCGCGCCCGACCGGGGCTGGCCGCCGCCGGCCGGGGCACCCCGGCGATCTTCCTCAACGCCCGGGGCGGCCCGCTGACCCGGCAGGGCGCCTGGACCATCCTGCGCCGCGCCGCGCAGCGGGCCGGGCTGACCACCGAGGGCCCCCAGGCCGTGTCGCCGCACACGTTGCGCCACTCGTACGCCACCCACCTGCTCGACGGTGGGGCCGACGTGCGGGTGGTGCAGGAACTGCTCGGCCACGCCTCGGTCACCACCACCCAGGTCTACACACTGGTCACCGTCGACAGGTTGCGCGAGGTATACGCCACCGCACATCCCCGAGCGCTGAACTGACCGTCGACGGTGGCCTGCCGTACCTGCTCGGCCGGTGACCGACTGGTGTGGTCGCAGCCCGGCGCCGACCGGGTGCTGACGGCCTGACCTGCTGGTGGTCGGTGCTGCCGGCCGACACGCCGAGCGGGTGCCGAACGCCCTGCTGGCCGGTGGCGTACAGTCGGCATGGCGCGGCCCTCGCGGCGAGTGGACCGGGGTGCGCAGCGGCACCGCGAAGGACGTCGGGCGGCTCCGACGCCGCACGGTCGTCGGGAGGGGGCATCGAGGACATGGCTGGCAACGGTGACCGTGCCGAGACCTGGACAACGGAGCTCCGCGAGCAGCAGAACGCCCTCGGCTCGGACCTGGGCCCGGCGGACCCGGCCGCCTACACCATGCGCAAGCCGATTCCGGAACCCATGCCCACCGATCGGCACGGGCCGGCCCGCATCATCGCGATGGCCAACCAGAAGGGCGGGGTCGGCAAGACCACCACGACCATCAACCTCGGTGCCGCACTTGCCGAGTACGGCCGCAAGGTGCTCCTGGTCGACTTCGACCCGCAGGGTGCCCTCTCCGTCGGGCTGGGCGTCAATCCGCACAACCTGGACCTGTCGGTCTACAACCTGCTCATGCAGGACGACGTCACCGCCGACGACGTGCTCATCAAGACCGACGTGGCCGGGCTGCACCTGCTGCCGGCGAACATCGACCTCTCCGCCGCCGAGATCCAGCTGGTCAACGAGGTCGCCCGCGAGATGGCTCTGGCCCGGGTGCTCAAGAGCATCCGCAAGGAGTACGACTACATCCTGATCGACTGCCAGCCGTCACTCGGTCTGCTGGCGATCAACGCGTTGACCGTCGCGCACGGCGTGCTCATCCCGCTGGAGTGCGAGTTCTTCAGCCTGCGCGGCGTGGCGCTGCTGCTGGACACCATCGACAAGGTGCGTGAGCGGCTCAACTTCGACTTGGAGCTCGAGGGCATCCTCGCCACCATGTACGACAGCCGCACCACGCACTGTCGTCAGGTGCTCCAACGGGTGGTCGAGGCGTTCGGCGACAAGGTCTACCAGACGGTGATCACCAAGACCGTGAAGTTCCCCGAGTCCACCGTCGCCGGCTCACCCATCACCACGCTCGACCCGGCCTCCTCGGGGGCCCGCAACTACCGTCAGCTGGCCCGCGAGGTGATCGCCGCGCAGGCCGAGCGGTAGGAGGCGCTGAACCGAGGTGTCCCGACCGTGGACTACCGTCGTCGGCGTGAGCGCCCCGCCCCTCGACCCGACCGCTGCGGCTGACCCGCCGCCGGTCGCGGCTGACCCACCCGTCCCGGACCCCGGCGGGGAGACGACGATCGTTGCCCAGCCGGCGGTGCCAGCTGAGCCGGCGGCGCCAACGGGGCCGGCGGAGGGCGCGGAGCCGGCGGAGGCCGCGGAGCCGGCGGAGGGCGCCGGGTTCACCGTGCGGCTGGCCAACTTCACCGGCCCGTTCGATCTGCTGCTGCAACTGATCGGCAAGCACAAGCTCGACGTCACCGAGGTCGCTCTGCACCAGGTGACCGACGAGTTCATCGCCTACATCCGGGCCATGGGCGACGACTGGGATCTGGACGAGGCGAGCGAGTTCCTCCTGGTCGCCGCGACCCTGCTCGACCTGAAGGCCGCCCGGCTGCTGCCCGCCGCCGAGGTCGAGGACCCGGAGGATCTGGCCCTGCTGGAGGCGCGGGACCTGCTCTTCGCCCGGCTGTTGCAGTACAAGGCGTACAAGGAGGCGGCGGCGCACATCGCCGCACTGGAGGAGGTCGGCGGTCGGCGCTACCCGCGGGCCGTCACCCTCGAAGCCCGCTACGCCGAGGCGCTGCCCGACCTGGTGCTGGGAATCGGTCCGCAACGGCTGCTCAAGCTGGCGGTCCGGGCGATGACCCCGAAGCCGGTGCCCGAGGTGTCCGTCGCCCACGTGCACATGGTCCGGGTCAGCGTCCGGGAACACGCCGGCATCATCGCCGAACGGCTGCGTCGGGCCGGCACCGCCAGTTTCTCGCTGCTCTGCGCCGACTGCGAGGTCACCCTGGAGGTGGTTGCCCGGTTCCTCGCCCTGCTGGAGTTGTACCGACAGGGTGTGGTGGCCTTCGTCCAGGAGCAGGCGCTGGAGGAGTTGACCGTCCGCTGGACGGGACCAGCCGACGGTGGTCCGGCACTGGCCATCGACGAGTACGCCGGCACGCCAATCGAGCCGTCCGCGCAGCCGTCTTCCGGGTCGCCGGCTGAGCCGTCTGGGCCGTCGTTGGAGTCGGCTTCCGGGCCGCTCTCGGACGGCGGGCCGCTAACGGCTGGCGGCGCTGGTGACGCCGAGAGCACCGGTGACGCCGATGCTGGTGCCGCTGGTGCCGCCGATCTCGGCGAGACTGGTGTGCGCGGTGCTGACGCTGCCGATGCTGGATTCGACCAGGCTGGTGCTGGTGCTGGTGCTGGTGCTGGTGCTGTTGCTGGTGCTGGTGCTGGTGTCGGCGGTGGTGTTGCTGACGCCGGGGGTGCTGGGGCCGGCGAGGCTGAGGTGATGGGAACGACCGAGGAGCGAGCTGGATGAGCAACGAAGAGCGGCCGGACTCCCTGGCCGACCAGGCCGCCGCCTGGATCCCGCCGTGGCAGCGCCCCGCTCCCGCCCCACCCACCACTCCCACCTCACCAGAGGACTCCGACCCATCCACCGACTCCGCCGCAGCAGACGATTCCGCTGCACCCACCGAACCCACCCCGCCTCACACCCCCGCCTCACCCACCATCTCCGCGTCAGTCGGGGTAGGTGATGCCGCAGATCTTGGTGCGCAGGTGCCCCTCCAGGGGCGGTCCCCGTCCAAGATCGAAATGGTTGACGAGGTGGAGGGGCGGGGCGCGGGTGAGGGGGGGACGCAGGAGGTTGCGGGGGTTCGTGCGGCAGAGGGTGACCTGGGGAGAGATGTCCCGGGGGGAGGCATCTCGGTGGGAGACGTCCCGGGGGGAGACGTCCCGGGGCCGGATGCGTCGGGGGATCTGGGTGGGGGGCGCAGGCGGTCGGGGGCGCGGGTCCGGCCGGTGCCGGAGCCGGCGCCGGACCTCGACGACGCGGAGTTGCGCGGCGCGCTGGAGGCGATCCTGCTGGTGGTCGACGAACCGGTAAGCGAACTCGTCCTCGCCCAGGTGCTGGAGCAGCCGGCCGAGCGGATCGGCCCGATGCTGGACGAGATCGCCGCCAGCTTCACCGCCGCCGGCCACGGATTCGAGCTGCGCCGGGCGGCGGGCGGGTGGCGGCTGTACACCCGACCGGAATACGCCACCTACGTCGAGCGGTTCATTCTCGACGGGCAGTCGGTCCGGCTGACCCAGGCCGCGCTGGAGACCCTGGCCGTGGTGGCGTACAAGCAGCCGGTGACCCGGTCGCGTATCTCCGCCATCCGCGGTGTCAACTGCGACGGGGTGATCCGTACCCTGGTCTCTCGCGGCCTGGTCGAGGAGTGCGGCACCGAGTCCGACAGCGGGGCCTACCTGTACCGGACGAGCACCCTGTTCCTGGAGAAGCTCGGCCTGAACAGCCTCGACGACCTGCCGCCCCTGGCCCCTTTCCTCCCCGACGACGTAGAAGAGCTTGCCGATGCCGCGCGATGACCGCACCCCCCGCCCCGACGCCCCCGTCTACACCGGCCCGGAACGCCTCCAGAAGGTGCTCGCCGCCGCCGGTGTCGGCTCTCGGCGTGCCTGCGAGGATCTGATCTTCCGTCGGCGGGTGACGGTCAACGGGCGAGTGGCGCAGCTCGGCGACAAGGTCGACCCGACCACGGCGGTCATCCATGTCGACGGCGAGCGGCTGGCGGCCGACACCCGGCTGGTGTACCTGGCGATGAACAAGCCGCGTGGGGTGGTTTCCACCATGGCGGACGAGAAGGGGCGTACCGCGCTCGCCGATTTTCTCGGCAACCGGGTCGAGCAGCGCGTCTACCACGTCGGGCGGCTCGACGCGGACAGCGAGGGCCTGCTGCTGCTCACCAACGACGGCAACCTGGCACACCGGCTGATGCACCCCTCCTACGGGGTGCCGAAGACCTACCTGTGTGAGGTTTCCGGCCCGATCCCGCGTAACCTCGGCAAGCGATTGGCGGCCGGGGTCGAGCTGGAGGACGGACCGGTGACTGTCGACGCCTTCCGGGTGGTGGACAGTCTGGGGCGTACCGCCCAAGTTGAGCTGACTCTGCACGAAGGCCGCAAACACATCGTACGCCGGCTGCTCGCGGAGGTCGGCCACCCGGTGAGCCGGCTGGTGCGTACCTCCATCGGGCCGATCCGGCTCGGCGACCTGCGTTCCGGGCGGACCCGGAGGCTGACCAACGCGGAGGTCGCCGCCCTGTTCAAGGCCGTGGGTGACTGAGGCGGCAGTCGCGGGTACGGCTGCGGGTAGGCTGCCTGACGGCCCGGCCGGTGGTACGGCACGGCGCCGGGCATCATTGGACTTGTGTGGTCAACCGCTCGCGGTCGTCGCCGACGGATCGTGAGGTACGGGCTGAGGAGGACGACGGTGGAGGAAAACGTGCCGGCCGGGCGCTGCGTGGTCGCTGTGGACGGGCCGTCCGGTTCGGGTAAGTCCACCGTCTCCCGACGGCTCGCCACGAGCCTCGGCGGGCGTTACCTCGACACGGGCGCGATGTACCGGGCGATCACCTGGGCGGTGCTGCGTTCCGGCGTCGACCTGACCGACGCGCAGGCGGTGGCGAAGGTCGCCGGCGAGGTGGATCTGCGCATCGGCACCGACCCCGCCGGGTACGGCGTGACGGTCGACGGAGTGAACGTCGAGACCGACATCCGTGGCCCCGAAGTGACCGCCGCCGTCTCGGCGGTGGCTGCCGTGCCGGCGGTCCGGGCGCTGCTGGTGGCCCGCCAGCGGGACATGATCAACAAGGCCGGTCGGATCGTGGTCGAAGGACGGGACATCGGTTCCGTGGTGGCGCCCGACGCCGACCTGAAGGTGTACCTGACCGCGTCGGCGGCGGCACGGGCCGCGCGGCGGAGCGCCGAGGACGCCTCCGACGTCGCCGCCACCGCCGCCGACCTGGCCCGGCGGGACCAGCTGGACTCGACCCGCAAGGCCGACCCGCTGGCCCAGGCGCCGGACGCGGTGGTGCTCGACACCACCGAGCTGGGCATCGACGAGGTCGTGGCGCGCCTGCGGGCACTACTGGCCGAACGGTCAGTGGCGTGAGCGACGACGGCTGGGTCGAGCTACGCGAGCCGGACCTGGACACCGAGGAGCAGACCGGTCCACAGCCGGTGGTGGCCGTGGTCGGCCGTCCCAACGTGGGCAAGTCCACGCTGGTGAACCGCATCATCGGTCGCCGCCAGGCGGTGGTCGAGGACGTCCCGGGGGTCACCCGCGACCGGGTCCCCTACGACGCGCAGTGGTCCGGGCGGGCGTTCACCGTGGTGGACACCGGCGGTTGGGAACCGGACGCGAAGGATCGCGCCGCAGCGATCGCCGCCCAGGCCGAGACCGCCGTACTGACCGCCGACGTGGTGGTCTTCGTGGTCGACGCGACGGTGGGTTCCACCGACGTCGACGAGGCGGCGGTGAAGATGCTGCGCCGCAGCGCCAAACCGGTGATCCTGGTGGCCAACAAGGCCGACAACGCCAACATCGAGCTGGAGGCCACCTCGCTGTGGTCACTCGGCCTCGGCGAACCGCACCCGGTCTCGGCACTGCACGGACGTGGTTCCGGTGACCTGCTCGACGCCATCCTGGCGGCATTGCCGGAGGCGCCGAAGGTGGCGGAGTACCGCCCCCGGGGCCCGCGTCGGGTGGCGCTGGTGGGACGGCCGAACGTCGGCAAGTCCAGCCTGCTGAACCGCTTCTCCGGCGAGGAACGGGCGGTGGTCGACGCGATCGCCGGCACCACCGTTGACCCGGTGGACAGCCTGGTCACCATCGGCGGTGACACCTGGCACCTGGTGGACACGGCCGGGCTGCGCAAGCGGGTCGGCCGGGCCAGCGGCACCGAGTACTACGCCAGCCTGCGCACCGCCTCGGCGATCGAGGCGGCCGAGGTGGCGGTGGTGCTGCTCGACTCCAGCGAGCCGATCAGCGAGCAGGACCAGCGGATCCTGTCCATGGTCACCGAGTCCGGCCGGGCGCTGGTGATCGCCTTCAACAAGTGGGACCTGGTCGATGCCGACCGCCGGTACTACCTGGACAAGGAGATCGAGCGGGAGCTACGCCGCATCCCGTGGGCGATCCGGCTGAACCTGTCGGCGAAGACCGGTCGGGCGGTCGACAAGCTCGCCGCAGCCCTGCACCGGGCGCTGGACAGCTGGGAGACCCGGATCCCGACCGCACAGCTCAACGCGTGGCTCACCGCACTGGTCCAGGCCACGCCGCACCCGGTGCGGGGCGGTCGGGCACCACGGATCCTGTTCGCGACCCAGGCGGGGGTGGCCCCGCCGCGCTTCGTGCTCTTCACCACCGGTCCGCTGGACGCCGGCTACCAGCGCTTCGTCGAGCGCAAGCTGCGCGAGGAGTTCGGCTTCGAGGGAAGCCCGATCGAGATCTCGGTACGCCCCCGCAAGAAGCTCGGCCCCGGCGGCCGCGGCAAGGCCCACGGCTGACCCTCGGCTCGCCGCTCCACATGAACCGCCCGAGTTAACCAGTTTCCTAGGACGCCTTAGCGCTGGTAAGGTGCGTCATCGCTGCACGCTAGCCAGCTTTGACGCGGCCCCAGCGGTACCGACCGCAGCGGCTCTGCGCCACGAGTCGCCCGGTGCTCCGGGGGCGCCGGGGTGGTCGGGGTGCCAGGAGGGGTCGGTGCGAGCGGAGCGGAGCCTGCGCTAAGCTGTACCGGCTGTCGCGGGGAGATCCCAGTGGTGGCAATCGGGACGTGGCGCAGCTTGGTAGCGCACTTGACTGGGGGTCAAGGGGTCGTCGGTTCGAATCCGGCCGTCCCGACAGCGAGAGGGTTTCCGCAGGTCAGAGACTTGCGGGAGCCCTCTTTTCATTGCTTGGCACGGATGCCTGGTCTAGCACGCCGCTGTTGGACTCCTTGACTCGGGCAGGTTGTCATGCCACTACTGGATCTTCAGAAACTTACCGTCGGGCTCTCCCGGACCTGGGCCGGGTTCCTCCGCGACTGGGACCGCTCGCTGCGGGCCGGGAACTATCCGGAGACCACCCGCTACAACTACCTCCTCGCCGCCGCGCAGCTTGGCCGCTACCTGGCAGAGCAGTCGCGGGATCCCGACGCCGGGGATGCGGCGGAGGATCCGTGTGCGGTGACGCGGGCGCATGTGGAGGCGTTCCAGGGTTGGATGATCGAGACCAGGTCCGCGTCGACGGCGGTGAACAAGCACAAGGGACTGCAGCAGTTCTTCAAGTGGCTGCTCCTCGACGAGGAGGCCATCGACCGATCGCCGATGCAGCGGGTGCGGCAGCCGAAGACACCTCGCAAGCTGATCCCGGTCATGCGCGACGAGGACACCAGCAAGCTTCTCGACGCCTGCAAGGGCAAAGGCTTCGCGAACCTGCGCGACGAGGCGTTGATCCGGGTGTACTGCAACACCGGCGCACGCCTGTCGGAGGTCGGCAATCTTCTGGTCGCCGACGTGGACCTGAACACGGAGTCGGTGCGTTTCCACGGCAAGGGCGCCAAGGATCGGCGGGTGCGGTTCGGGCCGAAGACGGCCCGGGCGCTGTCGCGGTATCTGCGAGCCCGGGACAAGCACAAGGGCGCCGCCCTGCCGAACCTGTGGCTGGCCGAACGAGGCACCGCAGCGTTGACACCGAACGGCATCAAGATCCTGCTCAAACGGTTGGGCGCCGCGGCCGGGGTGGCGGACGTGCACGCCCACCGGTGGCGGCACAGCTTCGCCCACGAGTGGAAACGCGCCGGCGGCGACACCGGTGACCTGATGCTCCTGCTCGGATGGACCTCCGAGGACATGCCCCGCCACTACGGCGCCAGCGCCGCAGCCGAGCGGGCACAGGAGACGCAGGCGCGACTGGGTATCGGCGAGCGCGTATAGGCGGGGTCGGCTGGCGCGGTCACCCACGCGGGGCCGTGGATGACCGTGCCGTCACCGGTAGGCTGCGGCGAGCTTGCGGAAGGGGAGGCCATGACGCGGTACGCGGTCGACGAGAGCCGGAGCGAGTTGATAGCGACCTGGGAAACCGGCTACGGATCTGTCGCGACTCCGGTCGCGACGCTGCCGGCGAGCGCGACGTGGAGGCAGCGGATGGCCCTGGCAGCCGAGTTGTCACGGCTGTCCGAAGCGCTGTGGCGCTGCTACACGCACCCGGCGAGCGCCGCCGACAGCCTGGAACTCAACAGTGAGGGGTGGCGACGAGAGCAGACCCGCAACCAGTTCGCGTCGGTGACGGCGCACATCAGCAAGCCGAACCTGCCTGACGGCGATGGCATGCTGACGGTCGCTTACGACCCCGTCGAGGAGTACGCCCACCGCGTAGGCCGTTGCCTGCACGCCGCCGCTGACACCGACCTCACCGCAGCCGTCATCACCGACGTCCAGGCCGAGATCGCCGCGGTGGAAGGCGCCGAACTCGGTGACCTGTCGGGACGTTCGATCCAGGCCGTGCAACTCACCCGGCAAGACGCCTCGCCGGTCCAGGTCGCCGCCGCCAACCAGATCCTGACCGACAACCCGCTCGGCGCCGGCGAACTGTTTCTCCACCTCGACCCGACGTCGGCGTGCGTGGCGGCCGCGCACTGGCTGCAGGCCGCCGCCGAGGTGACCTCGGAGCTGTCCGGGACCGCCGTGACCGAGATCGTGGTGGAAGCCGACGACATCGAGGCACTGCCGCACGCGACGCCGACCGCGGTGCTGGAGTTGATGGAGATCGGTCTGTCGCCCACGCATGTGGTGACCAGCATGATCCGGGACGCCATGGCGGTGGCCGAGGGCACAGCACCTGACATCGATGACCTACGGGACAAAATCGAGGAAGCGGACGAGAACGTGGAACGGTACGCGGCGGACGACCCCGAGGCGCACGCCGAGTTCACGACGATCCGGTTGACCACTCTGGACCCACGTCGTCCCGCCCGCGACATGCTCGAAGACCTTCTCGACGGCATACGTGGCTGCTGGCTCGTCTACCACGAATACGCCGAGCAGCCCGCCGACCCGCAGGACGACGTGACCGACGACGAACGGGACGACGAGATCGACACCGCGTTCAACAACGAGGTACGCGCCCGCGCATTCGCTGACCGGCACCGCCTCAACCTGGAAGACCGCGACCGATAGCGCCATGCCGGCGTGCGTCAGACGGACATGTCCGAGTGCTGGAAGGTGACCACCAACAATGATCGGCGCTATCGCCCGGCCAGCCGGTGTTCAAGTCCCCCCTCGGACACAGATTTTCCGCATCGGTGCGCACTTTGAGTGCGCATGCGCTGATACTACAGCCTGCTGGCGGAGCGGCAGCGAGCGCGTTCAGCGGGTGTAAGCTTTGCCGCCATTCGGCTGACCGTCGGTGGGTACAACCTGGCGTGCGCTTCGGTCGCCAGCGTCGAGGCTCGTATCGATCCAAGCGGCTGAGCACAGTATTGCCCTACGGCTTGGATAAGGCAGGCCGGGCATCTGACTACGGATCAGAAGGTTAGGGGTTCGAGTCCCTTCGGGCGCGCAAGATCATAGGAGCCTGACCTGCGGAGACGCGGGTTGGGCTCCGTTCTTGTCCGTCCCTTGTCGACGTGTGGCTGCTCGGTGGCTGCTCGTCCGACGAGCATCCCCTACGGCCCAGCCCGTCCGCCGGGGTTCGGGTGGCTCCGCTCTGGTCCTGCCGGCGGGGGGATCACCAAGCATGGAGGCTCGCGGCGTGAAGCCGGGAGCGATCCTGCGAGAGATCGTGGAGGCGTACTACGCCACGCTCGACGCCGCCGCCGACGAGCCGATTACCGTGCGCCCCACCGACGTCGTCCGCGCGCTGGCCCAAGTTGCCTGGCGAGGCGTCCTGCCGCCGCGTAGCACACCGCTAGGGCGACCCTGCATGGCGAGCACCCTCCGGCCCGCCGCCAATGCCCGCACAAACTTGAACTCTAGCTAGCCCCTAGCTAGAGTTAGGGCATGGTTCCGAAGATGACCGTGCAGACGCAGCTCGTGCTTCGCGCGTTGCTGGAGAACCCGACCCGGGAGCTGTACGGGCTGCAGCTGAGTGAGGCGGCCGGGCTGGCGACTGGCACCATTCACCCCATTCTGGCTCGGCTGGAAGGTCTCGGTTGGTTGGAGTCTCGCTGGGAAGACATTGACCCTGCCATCGAAGGTCGTCCGAAGCGGCGCTACTACAAGCTGAGTCCGGATGGCGCTGAACACGCCCGTCACGCGTTGGCCACCGCGCGTACGCCGATCAGCCGGATGGCTGGCCTGCGCCTCGGTCCGGCCGCTCGCGGGGTTGCCGGATGAGTGACATGGCAACCATCGAGCGACGAGCGACCGAACTTCTCCAGGAGCTACGCAAACCTGTCCAGTTCCTACGCGACGGCGCTCTGGACAAAGAATGCGACTGCGACTGGGCTGCTCAGTCGGCCTTGAAGTGTATCGACAAGCTGGAGCAGCGGCTCTTACGTGGTCAGCCACTTGATGAGTCTCCGTGGGGCTTGAACGAGACGCTCGATGACGCCCTCGCCTGCGCGGGATCTCACTCCACCGCCGAGAGTGGGAAGGCCATATTGATTGCTCGGTTAAACGTCAACGTGCTGTGTGAGTTGACTTCAGAGGCCCAGGCGGCGCACCCGCATACCGCCGAGCTGACTCCATCGGGCACGCCGTCAGCGACGCGGGTTCGGCGCTCGCCTTCCGCGGAGCGGTTGGTTAGCGCTGCTGTTCGCGTCCTGCCCGCCGTACATCGCAGCCGTTACCGGGACGAGTACCGCTCCGAGCTGTACGACATTGCCGCAGCTGGCGCGTCCCGATGGAGCCTGCTGGCTTACGCTCTACGGCTTGTCGACCGGGCCTGGGTTCTGCGGGCCGAGCTTCGTGACGCGACACTTGGGCGGGTGGGATCTTGAGCGCTGGGATCTTCGACGTGCAGCCGAAGACTGAAGCCTCCGTGACGCCCCTCAGGGACGACGAGGGCATGCCACTTGCCATGCGTCTGCTCTGGCTGCTGGTGGCCCTCGTCGGCTCTGGCGTCATCGGGATTCTGGCTGGTCTAGTAACCGCTGCGGTGACAGAAAGCATCGAGAAAGGCCTCGGCGCCGGAGGAGTCGCCACAATCGGCGCGGCCACGGTCAGCATTGCGGCGATGGTCTTCTTGCACGGCGCCGGAACCAAGGGCTGACCCTTGCGGTGCCAGCGGGATGGCCGCTAGCCAGCATACCCAGACGCCTCCTGGGCTGAGAACCGACTCCGTTCGAGACCAACTGCCTGGCGCCGGCTCGGATGTTTGTGCGGCCGTGGTGACGGTCAGCATCGTTGTCGCTGTTGTGGGCTAGTGTCGGCTTGCTTGCGTTGTTCGCATCGTCGATGGCGGTGGAGGCTTGCTCGTGGATCCGCAGCGGCTCAGGGATGTGAAGCGGGCGCTGGGAAGGACGTTGTCTAGGTGGCGCCGGGCGCGTGGGTTGACGCAGGACGATGTGGCGCGACGGATACACAGCACACGAAGCACGGTGGCGAACGTGGAGTGCGGCCGCCAGGTCGTGGATCGGGTTTTCTGGGCGCAGTGTGAATCGCTGCTCCAGGCCGGCGGCGAGTTGATCGCAGGCTACGACGATTACCGGTCGTTGGAGGTACGGCACCGGCAGGAGAAGGCTGATACGGCGCGTCAGGCCCGGTGGGCGGCGGCCCTCGACCCTGAGGCGATCGCGGAAGTGGCTTCGTGTCGGTGGCCTCGTGATTCTGGACGGTCGCTGCTGTCGGCGACGACGCTGGGGGTTTTCGGCCCTGGGACGCCGGCGGATCCGACTGCCGGGTCTGATGTGGCTCCGCAGTCACCAAGTCTTCACACTGCCGGGTCCGGGGCAGTTGTTGCCGGTCAGCTCGGCATGGTCATTGATGGCTTGTCCGATCGTGGCGGCAGGCTTCAGGCGGGTGACACCCCCAACCGCTGGCTCGGTTCGACGAGCGGCGGTGACAGTGATCGGATGGAGGGCGAAGTGCAGCGCCGTAGCTTGCTCCAGCACGCCCTGACTGCTCTCGCTGCGGGTGTGGGCGCCCCAGCCCTGGACGCGATCCGGACCGGGCTTGCCGCATCGATGTCCGGACACGAGGCAGCCGATATCGACGTGGCGGAGTGGGAGCAGGTCGGCGAGGAGTACGGGCGCGCGTACTACACGATGGCGCCGACGTCACTCATGCTGCATCTGGCCGCGGACCTGGCAGATCTCCAGCAAACGCTCGCGGTTAGTCGTGGCCGCCGCCAGAGGGACCTTTCGCGGGTGGGGGCACAACTCGCGGCGGTCATGGCGATGTCATTGGCCAAGGCCGGCCAGTTTCAGACCGCACGACGGTGGTGGCGCACCTGTCGTGTGGCTGCTGACTCCTGCGGCGATCCGGCTATCCGGGTGTGGGTGCGCGGCCAGGCCGCAGTCCATGCCCTCTACGACCAACGCCCGTCACGCACACTCGCCCTCGAGAGGGCGGATGAGGCTTTGGCTATCAGCGGCGGGCGAATCTACCCGGGTACCGCTGAGGCTCTCGGCGCCGGAGCGCAGGCCTGCGCTCTGACCGGCGACGTAGAGCGCGCACACGCCTACACCAGGCTGCTCGCGGACGCGTTCGGCAAACTGCCTGACGGTGTTACCGCCGATACCGGCAGCATCTATCAGTGGCCGCAACGGCGTCTGTGGCACACCGCCAGCTACGTCCACAGTCACCTGGGAAAGACCGAGGATGCGCTGCGGGCGCAGGAGCAGGCACTGGCTCTCATACCTGACTGGACCCCGGCGGCTCGTGCGCAGGTGCATCTGCACGCGGCGATGTGCCTGATCAGGGACGGCCACCTCAACGACGGCGCGAATCATGCGGGACAGGCCATCGCTGCACTGCCCCGGTCACGCCGAACCGCGCTCGTTGTTCGCCTGGGACATGCGGTACTCGACGCGGTACCTGAGGGACAACGGCATCGACCGGCGGTCATCGGACTCCACGAGGTGCTCACCGCATCCGCCTCACCGGACGTTCCGTGACGGGACTGGAAGGCATCCGCCTGCGTCGCCACGAGGACCGTGACCTCGAACAGGTGATCACCGCTGCTGCCGACCTGTACGAGCGGGTATACACCGAGCCGCCCTACAACGGCGGACCGTTATTCACCCGGCACCGGTTCCTGCAACGCACGGACCGCCAGAAGCAGACACCCGGGTTTGTCCTTGTTACCGCGTGCGCCGAGGACGTCTTGGTGGGCTTTGCGCTCGGCCTGCCGTTCGGTGAGGGGCACTGGTGGCGCGGCACCAGCACACCACAACCACCAGCAGACCTGGTTGCCGCAGAGAAATTCGCCGTGATCGAACTCGTCGTCCACCCGGACCGACGCGGTCGAGGACTTGGTCACGCCCTGCTCGACGTGCTGCTTAACCAGAGGCCGGAACAGTATGCCATCCTGCTGGCAGAACCCACCGCCCCAGCGCGAAAACTGTATGACCGATGGGGTTGGCAGCAGGTCGGCGAAGTACAGCCGACCGATGATGCCCCCCTTCTCCACGCCCTTGCCCGCCGCCTCAATCCGGCCAACACGTAACCATGAAGTGTCTGGGGCGGCCGATCGCATGAAGGTGACTTGGACCTACGACCGGAGCGACCGCCGCGAACTGGCCACCATCGGATGATGGATCAACGACCTGGGCAGGGCCGCCCGCCGCAGCCGCCCCAGGTCGCCTTTGTCGGCCGCGCCAACATCGACATTACCGTTCGGGTTCCGCAACGGCCCGTGGCTGGCCGGACGATGTTCGCCTCGGCCCCCGCCACGACCACGCCCGGGGGCAAGAGCCTCAACCAGGCTCTGGCCGCCCGCATGGCCGGTGTCCGCAGCAGCCTGGTCAGCGCCGCTGGCGACGATCCGTGGGGCACATTTCTGACCCGAGCCCTCGACGACGCGGCCGTCGACGTGTCCTTCTTCCATCTCGTACCCTCAGCGTCGACCGGCGTCGCAATTATCGAAGTCACCCCCGATGGGGAGAACTACATCGTCCTCGCCCGCCACCCGAAGGCCGAACTTACCGGCGAACACGTGCGAGATGGACTTCAGCAGTTACAGGCACCGATCGTGGTGACCCAGCTCGATCTCCAACCGGACGCCGTCAATGCCGTCTTCCGCCATCACCACGCCCGGAGACTCATCGGCAACCTGGTACCCCATCCCAGGCTCGGACCGACCGCGCTGACCCCGCTCGACGTGTTCGTCTCGAACGAGGCCGAAGCGGCGGTAATCCTGGGCCGTCACCACGCAGATCCCTCAGTCGCCGCCGAAGGACTGCGCAAACTCGGACCACGAGCAGCCGTGGTTACCGCCGGTGCTCACGGCGCCGCCTACAGCAGCCCCGATCACACCGCACTCATACCCACGCAACACGTCAACGCTCTCGACACCAGCGGAGCGGGCGACGCCTTCCTCGGCACCCTCGCCGCGCAACTCGCACGCCAGGCACCCCTACCGCACGCGGTCGCCGAGGGCGTTGCCGCCGCGACTACGTTCGTGCAGATCGGCGGACGGTAATCGCCTGTCCCGTGCGTAGAGGCGGTGTCCCTGGCATACGTAACGGTGGTAGTGCCTGGACCACCGACCAGGGCTGCTGCTGCCCGTCGCCCCGCCGTGAGCGAACTCAATCCCGTTCATCCGTCGAGTCGACTGCCGGGGCCTACGTCAGTCAGGAGATGGAGAGGACGCTGGACGGATTCCGCGAGCCGGTCAGCGGCCCGCCTTCGCGTGGTACTCATCCACGATCTCCTGCGGAATCCGGCCTCGGTCAGAGATGTCCTTGCCCGCCTTCTTGGCCCACACTCGGATGGCCCTGTTCTGCTCGCGGTCGGCGCTGGCAGAGCCTTGACCACGAGCGGCACGACCACCCACAACCACGCCGCCGCGACCAACCTTTGTGCCATGGGCGACGTACGGCGCGAACACCTCACGCAACTTCGCCGCGTTGCCGTCCGAGAGGTCGATCTCGTACTGCACACCATCGAGCGCGAACTTGACGGTCTCGTCCGCGTCTCCGCCATTCAAGTCATCGACCAGCTTATGAATAATTTGCTTTGCCACGTCTGGCACATGCCTTTCGAACAAATAGTCCTACGAAGGTCAAAACACAATAACCTGTGCTGCGCTTGCTACGTCAACATGACCGCTGCGGCCTCGCGTCACCATATCCGATCCCAGCATCTTAAGCTTCAAGACAAGCACCCCACGTGCAGCTAGTAGCGACTCAGGTACGAACCGTCTATGCGGCGTCCTGGAATCAGGCTCTACACTGGCCGGCGGGGAAGCCGTATACGCCGGTGACGATTGGCGGGAAGGTGACGTTGCGGGCGCCGAGTTCGTCGGCAACTGCAGGCTCCTTCGGTAGCAGGAGGCCAGAAGGTCGGCCTCGTCGTGACGGCCGCCTACCCAGACCGGTCCCACAGCGTGGATGATGTGCCGCACCGGTGGGTCGAGGTCAGACGCCGGGGTAGCCATCGCGTCGGTCTCGTTGTCACACACGGCGATGCCTCGTTGGCGGCGCCGGGTTGACGTTCGGCCGTGCCGCGGTCTCCGACCGTGGTTGAAGACTACAGGCATGGTGGCGCGTGAAGGCCGCCGAAGTAAGCTGCATGGTGAATCAATCAGACGCCGCGCGCAAGCGTTTACGCCGGACGGGAGAAGTGCACTCGCCAGTTAAAGTGGTGGATTCAGACCATGCCTGCGTACCCCTTCGTCGGTCGGATTGCGAGACCCCGTGACCCAACTTCCTGAGATCAACTGGCATCAGATCCGCGGCAAGGCACCGTCGGGGTCGCGTCGTGACGGGTTCGAGGAACTCGTCAACCAGCTGATGATCTCTGGCAGCCTGGTCTCGTGGCCGGCTGGCACCACGTTCACCACATTTGGGAATCCCGATGGTGGTCGGGAAGGGCGAGGCGAACTGCCGTGCGGTGCAACCTGGGGGTGGCAGGCGAAGTATCTGTTCACGCTCGACGATGGCGCGTTCACGCAGATTGACAAGTCCGTTCACCGTGTCCTGACGACCGAGCCCACCCTTGAGCGGTACTTCATACTCCTGCCCTACAACCGGCCCGGTGGCGACACCGCTAAGACGAAGAGCGCGTGGACCAAATGGAACGAGCACGTCGTGAGTTGGGAAGCCGCCGCAACGGCGGCCGGCAGGGCGGTGACCTTCGAGTACATCGGCGAGACCCAGTTGAACGATTGCTTGCTCCAGCCCTCGCAGCTAGGGCGACTGCGCTACTGGTTCGATCTGGACGTCTTTTCCGAGGATCGGTTCCGGGAAATCGCGGCCCGGGCCGAGGCGGACGCGGGTGGACGGTACAGCCCCGAGTTGAACGTGGATCTCCCGATCGCTGCCGTCTTCGATGGCCTCGCTCACACCTCGGCGTTTGAACAGGAGATCCGGATCGCGTTGGCCGCCCTCCGCAAGGCGCGAGGCACCTACGGCCTGTCGACGCCTGAGAAACGTCCAGATCTGTTCGAGCCCGCGATCGGGGCGCTGGGTGAGCGCCTCGACCGCCTCGACGAACTGGTGGCCGAAGCCGCGCTTCAAGCACGCCGGCCGCACGGCGCGTTGCCCGATCTCATCCCCGCCATAGAGGCCGTCCGCGAACCGTTGGAGAAGGTCTCCGACCTGCTCCGGCAGCACTGCCTCCAGGGTCGCTACTACACCGGTAACGCTGGCAGTCTCTATGCTCAGCTTTCGGCGATCCGTTCAGCCGTCGGTGGCTTGAACGAGCTGGGCGACGGTAGGGCATGGCGCAGCTTCACAGCGACCGCAATCCTCGTGACCGGCACGGGTGGTGCGGGAAAGACGCACCTGCTGTGTGACCTCGCCAGAAGCCGCGCCGCGGACGGCCTGCCAACAATCATCGCGCTCGGCGAGCAGTTCGAGCACGGCCCCATCGAAGCCGACCTGGGCAGGATCATCGGATTCCACAGCCCGACCGGGAAACTGTTGGCCACTTTTGACGCCGCCTGCCAAACCACCGGCGAAATCGGCCTGATCATTATCGACGGGCTGAACGAACCGACCGACCGCGCGCTGTGGAATAAATACCTGAACAGCTTCCTCGATGACGTAGCCAAGTACCGGCACCTCCGGCTCGTCCTATCCTGTCGTACCGAGTATCTCGCCGACACGTTGTCGGACGCGTTGCAGGCCAGGCTTCCGGCGGTCCAGCACACCGGATTCGAGGAAGTTCCGCGTGAGGCGATCAGACACTTCCTCGACTGGTACGGCATCGAGCGGCCCTCGTTCCCGACGATGGACCCCGAGTTCACCAACCCGTTGTTCCTCAAACTGCTCTGCACGGCATTGCAAGCCCGGGGGGAGCGGCGGTTCCCGCGCACGGGCATCGGAACATCGTGGATCTACGACAGCTTCGTTGATGCGATGGACATTCGGCTCTCGGTCGAGGAGCGCTGCGACTACGACCGCAGGGCCTCGCTCGTCCGGCGCGCCGTCGAGCAGATTGCCGCCGCCATGCATGGCCAGGGGCATAGGTTGCCCAGAGCGGACGTCGCGTATATCACGTCCTCGCTGCTTCCAAACCGCAAATGGAGCCAGAGCCTGCTCAATGGTCTGCTAAAGGAGGCCATCCTGGCGGACCTCCGGATCGACGGCGCGGACTACATCAGATTCGGATACGAGCGGCTCGGTGACATCGCCCAAGCCAAGTTCGTCGCGGCAAAAGACCTTAACGCGGTGAAGGCTGACGTGGCCCGGCTAGCCGAGCGATGGTGGGCAAACGCGGGGGTGCTGCAGGCCCTGGCCGCCGTCCTCCCCGAGGTATACGCCGTCGAGCTGGTCGACCTGCTCCAGATCTCACCGGACGAATACCACCCTTACGCGCACACCGACTTTCTACTCAGTGTCGCTTGGCGCAAGCCCGACGCGGTCAGCGGTCGCAGCGTGGAGATTCTGGTGGAGCTCCAGCGCAACCCGGACTTCGCCGACCACGCCAACAACACGGTTCTGCAGGTAGCTACCGTCCCAGGCCACCCATTGAACGCCGAGTGGCTACACCGCCAACTCGCCGGCCTCACACTCCCCGAACGGGATGCGGCCTGGTCGTACTTTTGCGACCGCCAAGGCGAGATCAATGGTTACCTCCCCGGTCTGATCGACTGGGCATGGTCCGACGCCAGCCGCGGGGCCAACGACGAAACCCGCCACCTCGCGGTACTCACGCTCGCTTGGGTGTTGACCTGCTCGCACCGGCCAACGCGAGACAATGCCACGAAGGCAATGAGCCTTTTTCATCCTGTGTAGCGGTTGGATTCGGTGTGGTGCAGGACGAGGATGGCCTGCACGATCGCGGTGGCTCGGCGTGGGCAGCAGCGCAGCTTGGCGAGGATCTTCCAGGTCTTGAGCGTGGCAATCGCTCGCTCACCGCGGGCGCGGATCTTCGCGTGGGCGCGGTTCACGGCTTTCTGCCTGCGTGACAGCTTCGGCCGGAAGCGGCGCCGCTTGAACGGGGTACGCACGCTGCCGTGGGCGCCCTGATAGCCCTTGTCCGCGAAGGTCATCACGTGTGCACTGGTCAGCGCGTCGATGATGCCGTGCGTGCGGGCAGCGGTCAGGTCGTGAGCCGATCCGGGTAGCGCGGGCGATGCCCAGACGAGGCGGCCCGCTGCGTCGGCGATGACCTGCACGTTCACGCCGTGGCGTTTGTGTTTTCCCGAGTAGTAGGGCTTCTGGTCGGCGATCCGGTCGATCGGGATCAGGGTGCCGTCCAGGATCGCGTACGCCAGCATGCGGATGCGTTTCATCGCGGTGGCCAGGTCGTCGGCGGATGCCGCGAGCAGGGCGGTCGCTTCCTGCACGTAGCGCCAGGCGGTGGCGACGCCGATCGCGAACCCGCAGGCCAGCCGGGTGTATGTGTCGCCGTTACGTAGATGGGCAAGGGCGAGTAGTGCCTGGCGTCCCGCGTCGAGGCGCCGCCACCTGGATCGTTGCTGGTTACGGTGCTGGCGGATGCGGTCGGCGAGGTGGTTGAGGGTCCGGCTGGACAACGAGATCGTGGACGGGTAAGACAGCACAGGCGAGGCTCCCGGTCGGGGCATCGGGTTTTGGTCGATTTGCTGTCTTACCTGGAGCCTCGCCCTCATCGATCCCGGGGCTACGCACACCTCCTCTGACCTGCAGGGTCAGGATGAAAAGGGCTCAATCATCGCGTTGCTGGAGCCGGCACCGCACCTGTACAAGCCGACACTGCACCACTTCGTCGACATCGGCGACGACTACATCGAGGAGCGCCTGCTCGCCGTCGGCTGCGGCCTAGCCCAACGGACCCTCAGCAAAACTGCGGCTACCGGCGTTGCCGAGGCGATACTGGACTTCACCCTCGGCCGTAAGTATTGGCCACAGAACTACCTCAGTCGGGACTATGCACGCAGGGCAATCGACGCCGCTCTTGAACACGGCTGGCAGCCGGGCATCAAGGACCTCGCCACTCGCGTCCACCCGCCCTACGCCTCGGATTGGATCGCCCCGCAGCTATCGCAAGCAGAGATCAAGGAACTGGCCGGACCGCCTGACTATCGGTAAAGCATCGTCCACCATCCAGTAATGTCCGACTTCGACGACTTCCGCAGGTACGTGGTCGACTCCATGGTCCACAGCTTCAAGCTGGACAGCGACCTCGACGCGGATCATCTCGGCATGATCCTGTTCGAGCAGGCGCTCCAACTCGGGTGGACACCTGAACGCCTCGGCGCTATCGACCGCAACGTTCCGCGCGCCACCTCACGCGACGGCAAGACGTACGAAGGATACGCCCAGAAGTACATCTGGATCGCGTTCAAGCAACTCGTTGGGCGAATGACCGACCGATACGACCTCGACCCAAAGCGGCGAGACGACGGACGAACCTGCTATGAGACGCCACTCGACGTCTACGGCCACGACCTCGATCCGACGATGCTCCAACGCCGAACCGAGAATCGGGTCTACGCCGACACCCCCGCCACCTGGTACGCGCCCGCCGAGGTCACGTTCCCCAACCACCTCGACCCCACCTGGCTAACCACGGACGAACACAGCCCACCGGTCGATCGTTTGCTCGTCTGCACGAACGAGGCGGGCGTAACCTGGCTAGTCCTGGAAGGCCACTATCAGTGGTCGCAGCCACAGAATCCAGACGACGACGCCGCGGGAATACCTCACCACACCATTTGGGCGCAGATCCGCTCGTACCTCATCGACGCCGCCGACACGGACGCGTGGGCGCAGTGGGCCCAGGGCCAAGACTTCTATGGCCGATGGATGCCCGAGTCCGGGAGCCCTACCGGCCTACTGCTCGCCGACCATCCATACAAATCGGACTGGCCGAACCTGGAGGGCCGCGACAGAAGCCGCCATCAGGATACACCGCTGCCTGGTCCTCTTACCATCACCACTACCCGCTACGGCGGCGTCGCCAACGACTGCGACCAATCCGACAGTAAGCACCTCTACACATTCCTACCGTCAACGGCGTTCTGCTTGGCGGTGAGCCTGAAGCGGGTCGGCGACTTTGAATGGGGCAAGGACGGCATGGTGGCGGCCGAGAGCTTCTCCGCTCGTGAGACCGGTCCCGATACTGTCCACGTAACCGCCGAAGCACTCATCCCGGCTCTCGCTGCGAACCAGAAGTGCCTGCTATGGACGATCCTGGCAGAGAAGGAAACGACCCTATCCGACCATCGCTGGCCCGCCGATGGGGAGCCGGTGTTCCGCTCATATTCAGCGACTTATATCTTCGATGGGACCAGCATTCGGCGGCTTGACGCCAGCGCACGCACCCTCCACGCCGGGGGAAGAAGCTCGCACGAGACCGCTTGGAGCTTGCCCAGCGAGATCGGCGCGGGACGTCCCCCGGCGCGGCAGCCGCCTACAGGTTGCGGCCTTTGAGCATGCATCCGCTCATGATTGCGGAGGTGGCCAGATCAGCGGTGTCGGCACTTTTCGAGCGTTCGGCTAGGGGTCGGTGCCCGGGAACGTGGGCTTCGGATGTTGGGGAACCAGTCGGGTTGGCGTTCCGCTGGCCGTACGACTTGCGGTGACAATGGTGACCGGTCGGGTGACGCAAGAGGTCCGGCTGCCGCCCGCGCGGCGGGTGCCGGTCATTCTCAGGGGTCAGGGCTGAAACTGAGCGGCATGGTGGGAGGGCGGTAACGCGCTTACCGCCTCGCTGTGCGCACGGTCGGCGGTAGATGGGGCACTTGAGGCGAAGCCGCGAGGCTTTGGCTGCGCAAACGGCGGCGATTGTGGTAGGAATTCGTTCGTGGCAGGCCCGCGTGCGTATCACCATCAGGGAACGGCACTGTGGTACCAGACCCGGTCAACGCAGCATCGACGGTGTCCGCTAGGTCCCTGGCCAGTCGTTGACGCGGCTGCCTGCTCGCTTCGATGGCGGATGCCGATGTTGTGGACAGGGTCGCCCATAATAGTCGCCATGGAGCTGAAGCCACCGACACAAAGCGACCGTCGTCACGGACTGGGCAAGAGTGCTGAAGTTGTCGTGTCTATGATTCCTGGTATCGGCGGATCCCTCGGGGTCGTGCTCGCCGATACACTTGCGCGTCCATACAACCGGCGGATGGAGGAGTGGCTGACCGACTTGGCAGTCACCCTGCATGAGCTCGAGAAACGCGCGTTGGCAGTTTTGAGGACTTGGCCGAAAGCGAAGCTTTCCTGGACGCAGTGGCGGCGGGAATGCGGATCGCCGCACGAAGCCGCCAGGAGAAGCGGAAGCTACTTCGTAATGCAGCGCTCAACACTGCACTGGGCATGGATCTGGACGAGGACCGCCACCACGTCTTCTTCGATCTTATTGATCGACTTCCACCAGCCTCGTTTCGCCTGCTCAAGTTTCTCGCGGACCCACGGTACCGTGAGGATGTGATTGGCTACGAGCCGCCCCGTCCGTCTCCGGTCTTAGTGCCCATTGCCGATATCGCTCAATTGCTATCGCCTACGTCGACTCCAGGCGAGCGCGACGGCAACGTGTTGGTCTTTTTAGATATACAGTGCCAACGACTCAAGGGCGAGGCTTTGCTTGACCTCAGCGCACTCACTGAAGCCGGATACGACAAGGAGAATGAGTACTTTGCTCATTACGTGATGTTGGACAAGGTAACTCGATTTGGCCGAGCATTCCTGGCATTCATTGAAGATCCGACGGATGATGATGCGTCGGCGGGGTGATGGTCGGCGCGCATCGGACTTGTCATTTTCCCGCGCAAGAGCCACCCACTGAAGGGCGTTAGGACTGGCGCCAAAAGAGCAAATTTAGCAACTGGAATGCACGGGCTCGCCGAGCGCCTTCCTGAGGCCAGAGGTGCGGCCGGCAAGAACCACATCGGCGTAGCGGCTAGTAGAACCCCAAAAATTACCGACTCGGTCTGAGGTTGAGAACCGGATGCCTATTTGGCAGTATCTGCTACGCAGACAGTACAGTCTGGGCCTCGATCCCGGTGTTCGGCCGAAACTTTTAAGCAGTAAATCTGATGCTCGCGGTTCAGCTTATGGCCGGGCAGGTCGACGAGTTGGCCGACCGACTGCACGGCGAATTAGCCGGCAGGAGGTGCTTTCCGTAGCTTCCCGGTGCTCGTGCCCCGCCGGACTCTCGCACGATGGCCGACTCACTCAACTCGGCCATGAGCGGAAGCTGCGTAGCCGATCGCGGCTCGGTGTCGTCATATTTGGGCGAACTTTAGCTGCGGCACGTTGTGCAGGTGAGGGTTTGGTTGTCGGTACATCGTGGCTGAGGTGATCTCGATGAGGAGCATCTCGGTGAGGAACTGGACGGTGGCGTCGAGGAGGTGGCTGGTGTGGGCGGTGGCGCTTTGTTCTTCAGGCCGATGGTGATGTGGATGTGGGGGTAATCGTGGTGTGGCCCCAGGCGATGGTGCCGCCGGCGAGGGTTCGATGTTGGTGAGGTCGACGTGTGACCAGACGGGGGCGTTGGGGTTGTCGAGTCGGTGGCAGGTGCCGACGATTTTCGCGGTGGACAGGCCGGCGATGAATATGGGGATGTAGCTCTGTCGGATGCCGTGGGTGTGGCAGGCGTGGGTGAGGGCGGTGTAGAAGTCGTCGCCGTGGTCGAACTCGACGCCGATCATGCGGCCGGGGGTGAGGTCGTGGCTATGCATCCGTCGTGCTGGTTCCCGTGGGCTGGTGGTTGGGCCAGGGCCAGGTGGTGGGTTCGGTGAGTTCGCCGGCGGTGGTGATCGCGTTGGCGATGTCCTCGGGTTTCGCGGCGGCCGCGAGGAGGGTGCGTAGCAGGATGCGGGCTTTGTAGGGGTGTAGCCAGCCTGCGGGGATGAGGCCGCGTGCGATGAGGTCCTGTTCGGAGCCGGGGAAGCCGTAGGTGTGGGTGAGGGTGGGTCCGGCGGGGGTGCGGGAGGCGAGGATGACGGGGATGCGTGCGGCGAGGGTGGTGAGGGTGTCGATGAGGGGTTCGGGGACGTGGCCGACGCCGAAGCCGGCGACGACGAGCCCGTGGAGGCGGCCGCCGAAGGTGTCGAGGATGGTCGGATCGTCGTCGAGGGTGACTGTGTGCAGGGCGACGGTTGCCTGGGTGGTGAGGTTCGGCGGGGGGACGGTCAGCCGGTACGGCAGTCGGGTCAGCATCCGTACGGTGCCTTCCAGGACGTAGCCGAGGGGGCCGGTGTCGGGTGAGCGGAAGGTGGCGCCGCTGGTGGAGTGGGTTTTGGTGACCCAGCGGGCGGCGTGGATTTCGTCGGCGAAGACGACGAGACAGCCGTGGTCTCGCGTGTGTGGGGAGGCGGCGGTGTGGATGGCGGCGAGGATGTTGGCGGGTCCGTCGGCGCCGGCGAGGGTGGGGTTGCGCATCGCGCCGGTGACGACGAGGGGTTCGGGCCGGTGGTGGAGCAGGTCGAGCAGGTAGGCGGTTTCCTCGATCGTGTCGGTGCCCTGGGTGACCACGACTCCGTCCGCACCATCGACGAGGGCGTCGGCTGCGGCGGCGGCGAGTTCGGTGAGGTCGGCGATGGTCAGGGACGCGCCGGGGCGTCGCCGGAAGTCGACCACCTCGATGTCGATGCCCGCGTCGGCGAGCCCTGGTACGGCGTCGACGAGTTGGTGGGCGGACAGGGTGGGGCTTACTGCGCCGCCGGTGTTGCTGGTCATGGCGATGGTGCCGCCAAGGCCGAACACAACCACGTTGGGGGCGGACGTTGTCGAGGTCGAGGGCACGGAACTCCTCCAAGACGTACGGCGATCGTGATGATGTGGCGACCCTGTTGGGGACGGGTTGTCGACGAGCGGCACGTCTCGTGACCAGCGCATCTGGGCCGATCCGGCTGGCCTGGACGGCGATGGACTACAGGTCGGCGAACGGGATCCAGCGTGCGGTGTCGTCGCGTTGTTGGATGGACCGTAGTCGGACAGCGAATTCGCGTGCGATGTGTGGTCCTGAGGCGAGGAGCGGGACGGCGGCGGCGACCATCTTCAGTTCGCGGGCCACTTTCAGGGTCGGCCACGCTGGGTCGGTGGTGACGTCGTACCCGTAGGCGGCGGCGAGGCGCTGGTGGGCGCCGGGGCGGCGGAAGCGGACCTCACCGACAGGGACGGCGACGAGGTCCGCCTGCCAGGGGCCAAGGCAGGTGGCGTCGAAGTCGCACAGCACGGGGCGGCCGTCATGGCGGCGGAGCAGGTTGCCGACGTGCGCGTCGCCGTGGACCAGCCGGGCTGGTGTCTGCTGGTGGAGGTCGGCGACGCGGGGTTCGAGTTGGTCGCACCAGTCGAGGAGGAACTGGCGGTCGGAGTCGGACAGAGCCTCGGCGTCGGTGAGGCGGGCGCGGGCGTCACCGACCGGGTTCCACATCGGTAGTGGCAGGTCGGGCGGGTTGAGGTGGTGGAAGGTGCGGAGCACTGCGCCGAGGTCGGTCACCTCGGGTGTGGGCGGTTGGGGCGGCAGGTAGGTCCAGATGGTGGCGTGAAGCCCGTTGACCGCGATCGGTTGTTCGTGGCCGGAGGCGAGTCGGATGGTGGGTGCGTCGATCTGGGCGAACCAGCGGCCGAGGGCGGCGACCTTGACGACCCGGTCATGGAGGCGGTGGGAGCGGGTGATCCGGATGACGATGCCAGCGTCGGGGATGGCGAACACGGCGTTGTTGGTCAGCCGCAGCAGCCGCAGGTTGTCGCTGTCGACGCCGAGTTGTGCCGCTATCTGCTGTGCGGCCTGCCGCATCGTGGCTTGGCCGTATCGGCCGCCGGACTTGGGGCTGTTCGTGCCGTTGTCGGTCATGCGGCCGCCGGGGGGAGGCGGGTGATGTTGTGTCGGAAGTCAGCAAGACCGCTGTGGCGGGTGTCTGCAGGGATGTCGCGGCTGAGGTTGCGGACGCGGTCTCGGACTCGTCGCGAGGTCAGTTGCCGTTCGTGGTGGATCACGTCGGTGCCGACGGCGATGGCCTGGTCCGGTTCGCCGGCCAGAGCGAGCGCGCTGCACAGACCGATCTTGTTGAGCACGGTGCTGCGCACATTCTGCGGGCCGAACGTGCTGATCGCGGCGCGGGTCCAATCCACGGCGGCATCGGCGTGGCGGTGGTCGTGGCGGGCGAGGTCGCGGTGCACCCGACCGTACTGGGCGAGCAGTTCACCGCGCTCGTAGAAGCGCATCCAGGCCGGCTCCTGGTCGGGATCGATGTCCTCGAAGTGGCCACTGGCGTGCTGCAGGGCGGTGGTCGCGGCGGAGCGCTCGCCGAGCGCGGCCAGGGAGGCGGCCTCAGTGCCACGCAGCATGGCCAGCAGAGCGGGGGTGGCCTCGGAGCCGAGGGCGTCGTAGGCGAGGCGGATGGTGGCGAGGGCGTCGTAGTTGTGGCGCAGGTGCTGGAACTGGCGGGCCTGGCAGTAACGGATCCGCGCGGCGAGCTGTCGGTTGCCGGCTGTGACGGCGGTGCGTTCAGCGGCGAGCCAGTGGCGACCGGCGTCGCTGTGCCGCCCGGCGTCGAACGCGGTCCAGCCGGCCAACTGTCGGGCGCCGGCAACCGCCGTGGCGAGGCTCGTGGCCCATCGACCCGCGTCGGCCCGGTGGAGCAGGACGGAGGTGGCTTCGGCGAAGCGACCGACCTCGGCACACAACGCGCCGCCACCGATCTCGTAGTCCACCGATCGGTACAACGTGGTGACGGCTTCGATGCGGGCGACGTCACTGGCACCGACGCGTCGACCCACCGTGTGCACCGTCAGGCCCAGCAGCCCGCAACCAGCAACGACACCGGCGATCGACGCCAACAAACTGCGTCGCTGGATGTCGACGCCGGTCACGTCGACACGATGATCGTCGCGTTCGGGCTCGCCCCCGGTTAGGAAATCAGCTTCGGGTTCGTCGGCCATAGTTTCCCCGTTCATCGCTGTTCCCCAGCGTGCTCGGCGTGCGGCCTCGGCCTTCTCGACGCGGTGTCTGGTCTCGAGCTGGCGGTAGGCGTCATAGGCGGCGATGAGTTCGCCCTTGGGCGTCGAGGAGCGACTCACATTGCCGCCAGAAGACCCGGTCCACCACCTGATGGCCGCGCTCGACCATGGCAACGGTGCTGCGGCTGCTGCGGACCTGCCGTGCGAGATCACCCTGAATGAGTTGGCGCGTTTTCCGCCAGGTGGCGAGCTTGCGGCCGAGCTCCTGCCTCGCTTCCTGTAGCTGCTGGCGGTCGATCATGAGCTGCCTACCCATCTGGAGACTGTCGCCCCGGGCGCAGCGGCAGTGTTCGAGGCACGGCAAGCCGACACTAACGAATCGCAGTCGACATCGGCTGGCTCGCCTCACGGTGCTGAGCACTCTCCGAGGCAGACACGTCTCCACCAACCGCCTCGAAGTCTGCTGGCGGTGCCGCGGGAGGCAGCGGCCCTTTGACCTGGCCCGGCCAGCACTCACCCGGGGGCACCGGAGGGATGCCGAAGATGGCGTCGGTGGCGGCGTGGGCGAGCGTGGCCTGGGTGGTGGCGGGTATCCCGATCCGGTTCCAGTGGAAGATCACGTGTTCGACGATGACCGCGCGCACACCACGAATGAGCTGTCCCGTCTCGCGTAGGCGGTGCAGGGCTGCGCCGGTGTTCTCGAAGGCGGCCTGCCAGTCGCCGGGTGTGCGGGCGGTGCCGAGGAGCAGGTGACGGACCTTGCCCGTGAACGCCTCCCAGATGTCGGCGTCGGGTGCGGGCCGCTGGTGGGGTGCGGCGGTGCGGCGGTGGGCGAGGCGTGCCCAGACGTCGCCTTGTTCGTTGAGGTCGAGCCCGGCGGCGCGCATGAGGGCGGTGCACAGGACCAGGGAGCGTTCCCGCCTGTCGGTGGGCTGGTCGTGGAGGTAGGTGAGCAGGTGGCGGCTGTCGTGGTGGAACAGGGTGTGGGCGGTGTCCATCGCTCGGGTGCCGCCGAAGGTGTGGATTTCGGGTTCGTAGATGTCGCCGCTCCAGGCGCATCCCTCGGTGAGCAGGTCGATCAGCGGCGCAGGGCTGGTGTGTGCGGTGGTGGGTAGGTAGCGGATGCGCCAGGGTCCTTTGCGGATGAACCACCAGGCGGTGATCAGGCCGGCGGTCTCGGCGGCGGGTAGCACCCGGCTGAGGTGCGCTACCGCCTGCTGTTCGCGGTCGTGGCGGCTGCGGCCGGGGTAGCTGATGGTCACGTGCTGCCAGGCGGCGTGCGTCATGACGGGGCCCCTTTCAGGTGAGCAGGAGGCAGGCGTCCCACCCAGTGGCGGTGGTCGCGGCGGTGGAAAGGCGGCAGCCGGCGGTGCCGTCGAGAAACCCGGAAGGTGCGTCGGCGGCGGGCGCGGCGTTCTGGTGCAGGCGTGCCAGGTCCGTGACGGGTGTAGGGGTGAGGGCGTCGGCGGCAATGCGGCGGCCGGTGGCCAGCAGGCCGGCGGTGCCGTGGCAGAGGCTGCGGTCCGTGAGCCGCTCAAGTTGTGCGGGGTCGGTGACGCAGGTGGTGAACGCGGTCTCGGCGAGGCGTTGGCGGGTGGTGTCGTGCAGGGCGAGGGCGGCCAGTTGGTGGGCGCGGGCGATGCCGGGGGTGCCGTAGCACCAGGACGGGCGCCCCGGCTGGTGTTGGGTCGGTGCGCCGCGGTGCAGGTCGTCGACGGTGAGGGTTTGCGGCCACCAGACGCCGCCGGTCTCGGTGTGCTGTTGCCAGGTGTCCAGCCACCGGCAGATGCGGGTGATCGCGATGGTGTGTCCGTCGACGGTGATGCCGTCGCGGTGGGTGAGGGCGAGCAGCGCGAGGGGGCCGGTGATGCCGTGGGCGATGCCGTGGTTGGCGTGCCCTCCTGGTGGGGGCGGCTGGTGGCGGTGGGGTCCGTTGGCGCACCACCAGCCGGGCAGGTCACCGACGGGTCCGGTGAGCCGGACCAGATAGTCCAGGACGTGGCGGAGCAGGACGTGGTCGCCGAGGCGGCGCAGGACGACGCCGAGGCCGGTCAGGCCGCGGATGAGGTCGTACTCGGCGTAGTGGGGTTGCTGGCGGGAGTCGATGCGGCGGTGTGCGGCCTGCAGCTTCCGGCGGGTGACGGTGGCGGTGCCCGTGGCGGCGATTGTTCGTGCGCGGGTGAGGCCGGGTTCGTTGCAGGTGGCGAGGACGAAGGCGAGTGCGGGGGCGCCGTAGAAGAGGCTGGCGCCGGCGGCGATGCTGACGCCGTGGGCGGTGGCCTTGCGTAGGGCGGCGTACGCGGCGGCCTGGTTGCCGGTTTCCAGGTGCAGCAGGGCGATGCCGGCTGCGCCGTCGGCGAGGGACTGTCCGGTGGTCATGACGGTGCCGGTCGGGTGCGGGCGATGGTGCGGGCCAGGCGTAGGCAGTGTCGTTCGGAGGCGAGGTCGACGCCGATCATGCGGGCGTGGTGCAGGTGCAGCAGGTCGGCCAGCACCTGGTCGAGGTTGTGACCGTCGGCGGCGGCCAGATCCCGGTAGCCGGTTATCGCCGACGCCAGGTCGCCGTCGCGGTGCGGGGTGCGGGCGAGGTCGAGTTGGGCGGGGTCGAGGCGTGAGCCGCGGTGGTGGGGGACGTGGTCGGCGAGCCAGCGCCGGCCGTCGCCGGTGAACGCGTCGGCGATGGCGATCATGCCGGCGGCGGTGCGGGCCTGACGGTCGCCGGTCAGCCGCCGCAGGACAGTGCGGGAGTCGGCGGCGAACACCGCCTCCGCAGCCGTGAGGGTGTGTCCGGTGCCGTGGCGGGTTTCGGGCCGGTAGGTGTGCAGGCTGTAGTCGTGCACCACACCGTCGTCCTCCAACCGCTGCATCCATTCGGCGATGGTCCTGGCGGTGACCGCGAACTGGCCTGCGTCGTCCAGGGGAATGCGCAGCCGCAGGTGAGGTTCCGGGTCGGGGTAGCGCAGGAACCACCAGCCCGCAGGCAGCAGCGGCGCAGTCCGGCGGGCGAGGTCGGTGACGATGTCGTCGACCCGCCCGGACAGGCGGCTCTCCAGCCACGACGACTGCCCGGGCCGATGCCGCACCGTGCACACCTCTCGGGCAGGTCGAGGCGGCGGGGTGACCGGTGGGGTGTGGGTGAGGGTGAGCAGCAGTTCGGCAGGCCGGTTGTCGATCCAGCCGGCTGGTCCCGGGGCCTCGGTGACGACCGTGCGAGCCTGCCGCTCCAGGTGTCGGCGTAGCACCGCCAGGTGGGCGTTGTCGTTCAGGTCCAGGCGCAGCTGCACATCGTCGGCGCCGACCAGGATCTCCTGCGGCAGCCGGCGGCGTTCGCGCCACCGCTGCCAGGCATCACGCCACCGCGGCCACGCCACCCCGCGAGGGAGAACCGACTGGTCGATGATCCAGCGGGCGGAATGAAGGATGCTGCTTCCGCGTCGCACACGAGGCAGAAACGGCAGATCGGCGGCGTGGCCCCAGTCGAATCTGCCGCACGGTGCCGCCCACGCGGTCCCGATCTCGGTCAGGAACCGCATCAGCGGTTGCTGCAGACCCGGGATCAGCACACTGTTGAGCAGCAGCGGCTCGACCGGCCGCCCGCTGCGGCGCGACACCAGCCACAGCCGCTGTCCGTCGCCGGTCACCGCCAGGTCCGCCACTGTGAACGGCGGGTCAGGGTGGAAATCACCGACGGGCAGGACGGGCAACACCCCGGGAGCGCGGGCAACCGCGGCCAGGTGGGCGTCCAGCGGCGGGCCGGACACCTGCACCGCGACCGCGCCGGGCAGGACCGTCGGCAGGTTCCGGTAGACGTCCTGGAAACAGGCCCGTTCGGCGGGGGTGAGCAGGTGCAGGAACCGGCCGGCGGACACCCCGGCATGGCGGGATCCGCTGAGCACGTGCACCGTGAACCTGCCTCGGTCCAGGTCGTGCCCGGTTGCGGCGGCGAGGGTGAACCGCAGCTCGGTGTGCGGGACCGGCGGCCGATCATCGCCGTCGCCAAGGCGGCCTATCAGGTCGTCGTCGAGGATCACCTCCGCGCCGCCGTCCAGCGCCGACTGCTGGGCCAGATGCCCGAGCAGCCGCTCCCGGCCGGTCACCAACGCCGGTGCGCGCCGGGTGGAGCCGCGGTAGCCGGCGGGAAAGCCCAGCACGGCCAGGACCTCGCGCACCGGCACGGCCGCACCCGGACCCCACCGCTGAATAAACGCCCGGTGGTACTCCACCCACCCCCGCATCCGCGGCGCGACCGCCGTCAGCGTCGCCGCAGCCCGGCCGGCCTCCCGCAGCACCGCCGGCGGCAGGGACACCGACACATCGACACGCAGGTCCACCGCGACCTCACCGCCACGCGGGTCGGGTAGCGGGGCGTGGCGGGACAGGTGGGCGGCGGGGTCGGTGACGGTCATCGCCGGCCGCACCGCCGACAGCAACACCCCAGCACCGACCAGCGAACCCAGGAGGCGCTCGGCCGCGCCGATCCTGCCGGATGCGGGCCCGGCGACCTTGGCGGCGAGGTCACCGAACATGATCGGGGAAGCCGCCGCGTGCAGTGCCGCCCGCACCGGCCCGGTTAGACGGACCTCGACGTCCCACCGGCGGTCGCCCTCGGCACGGGCGCAGGGCAGCACCCACACCTCACCGCGCTGGTAGCCCACCGCGTTCGTCACCACCGCCACCCCGCGCAGCACCGACAGGTCCTGCTCCACCCGTGCGGTGTGCGCGGCGATGAACCGCCCGTCCGGCCGAACAACCCTCCGGTGCGCCTCGCCCCAACGAACCGACGTGCGGGCACCGAAGGCGACGGGGGCGACGCCGGCGAAGGTGCCGAACGGTGTCGCCCGGCCGGTCCACCGCAGCACATACCGCACCATCGACTCAACGAGGCGCCGCAACCGATCCGGATCAGCAGGCTCGCCGGTCACCGCCCGGGTGACCTGCTCGCACAGGTGCGGGGAGGCGCAGGCGACGGCCGCCGCGAACCCCGGCAGCGCCCACACACTGGTCAGCCACTGCCGCCACTGCTCCGGTCGCTGCGCGGTCAGGTCGGGCCACGCGGGCAGGGTCAGACCGCTCGGGTAGGCGGCGACTCGGATCAGCGCCGCACCAGCCGCAGGAAACACGCTGCACCACCGCAAACAAGGGGAAGGGGCCCGGTGTCGGCGGACACCGGGCCCCGACAGAGGGTGCGGACAGGGGTTACTTGCTGCCGCCGGAGCAGGCGTTGGAGCCCGTGTTACCGGAGCCGCAGTTGTCGTCGGTGCTGGTGGCGTACCCACCGGCGGCGGGGCCGGCGTCCACCAGCGTGATGTCCAGGTCGAACTCGTCGAGGTCCGTGGTCTCCACTCGCTGTGCCTTCCTATGCGGGGGTGAAGGTGAGGACGAGGCGGCTGTGCCGCTTGTCCAGCACCGTCCCGGCCGGCAGGTCGCCGTCGGGAGTCCGTGCGGGCAGGACATGCAGCACCGGAGCCGGTTCGCCGCCGTCCACCCACGCCCGCATGTGCGCCACCATCCGCCCGGCCGCGCCGGCGGCGTCCGGTCCGTGGGCACACGCGCCAAGGTCGAACATGTCATCGGTCCAGCGCAGCGCCGACCGGTAGACGAACGTGGCCCCGTGCAGGACGGCGGGCGTACCGAACCGCCACGCCGGCGCGACGACGCCGGTATCGACGGCCTCCTGCTGCGCCGCAAGCACCACGAACTGATCCACCTCGGCGGAAAGCCGCGCCGCCAGCCACAGGTCCAGATCAGCCAGGACCGTCCGCGGCGGCAGGGCCACCTCCGCCCATGCCTGCTCCCGCGGCCGCGACAACAGATCACCGACCAGGTTCGGGCTGACCTGCTGACCCTCATCCAGCCGCAGATGCACACCGTCGGCCACGTCGACGTACCGCACATCGTGGGCTCCGGCGCCCTGCATCGCCACGAACCCGCACAGGCGCTGACTCAGGCTGACCAGCCGGTCACCGTCACGACGCAGCGCCCACGACCGGGTCATCCCGAACGTCCGCAACGGCACCACCAACACGCCGCCCTCGACCAGCTGGGCGGTCCACGCCGCCGGGATGTCCCACGCACCGGCCGTCACGATGATCAGGTCGAAGCAGGGACCCGGAACCAGCGGCTGCTCGGCGTCGGCGCACACCACCGTGACGTCGCCGTACCCCGCCGCCGTCAGACACGCCACGGCCCGCTCGGTCACCTCCGGGTCGATGTCCACGCTCGTCACCGACCCCGACTCACCAACCAACTCGCGCAGCAGCGACGCGTTGTAGCCACCCGAGCCGATCTCCAACACATGCCGGCCCGCCAACCCGCCATCGAGAGCATCGGCCGCCTGACCCAGCATCTCCGCGATCAACCACGGCGCCGACACCGAACTGACGGTCTCCTCACCGCGCCGCTTCGTGACCACCGCACTGTCGCCGTGATAGGCCTCCTCGACCGCAACCCCCGGCGTGAACACCTCCCGAGGCACCGTCCGCAGCGCCGCCTCCACCTCCGGCCGCATCACCAGCCCTTTCGCCTCATGATCAGCGACCAGTTGGTCGACCATCGTGTTCCGGAGGCCTTCGCTGCTCACCGTGTCGACACCCATGTGCTCTCACTTCTCCTATTCGCGGGCTATCCGTACGACCCGCTTTTTCTCTGCATCCGAGGCTGGCAGGACGGCCTCGGGGGGTACGGATCCTTATGCCGCAGGGGCGCGGGCGTTCGTGGAGCCGGGCGCGTCGGCCGGTGCTTCGCCTGGATCGTCGCGGTGAAGCCGCTACGTCAGGCCGAACCTCGCCCCAACTGGTGCGTGCCCGGGGTCGGTTGGCCGCCGATCGGGGGAAGCGACGACCAACCGACCAGCACCACCGGGACGACAGGTGCATAGCCGAGGGTTACGGCCGCTCAGATCTGCTGCCGCCCCAAGGGCCGCACGATCCGATCGCTGGCGGTCCACCGGTTGGCGCAGATGCCTCTGGGCTGATCACGGCCCCGGCGCCATGGACATCATCAAGGGCCCGAGGTGCAAGATCCATGAGGTAGGCCTCCCTTTCGTGGACGATGCCGACGATCGGCCGTCCGGGGCCGCGCTCGTCGCATCACCACTCAACGCCTGCCTGCCGATGTCGAACACCCTCGACACCAATTCTCGACACCGGACAGTGCCGGCCGACGGCGTACCGCTGAAGGCGCTGAGCCACTCGACGGGACCAGTTGCATGGGATCTACTTGCCGGCTGTCGGTGACCGTCGGCCGACGCCAGGGTGGCAACGGTGCTGATGATCTGCCCTTGCCCTGTAGATCAAGGTAGTTGAGCAGTTCGAGCGGGCCGCGCGGCCCCGTCGCGTGACTCATGTTCGGCCCGAGAGGCTCCATCAGCACCGGTGGGTAGGTCCTCGATGCTCTCAGTCTGATCGACGAGCGCAGATGCTCTCCGGACTTGCCGCATCGACCGCGACAACGGTCAACGTTCAGTGCCAAGGAGGTGTGACGATCTGGCTGGGCGGTCGCGAACTGCGGTCCGCATCTACTCGGGTCAGGCACAAGATGTGCCAGTATTCGGGTGTGCGTTCAGCCAGGGTCTTGGTGCCGCTGTTCGGTCTGGTCGGAGCAGCCTGCGTGATTGTGGCTCTGTTCGACGACCGGGAATCGTCGCGGTTGGGGAGCATCGCATTGGTGATCCTGTCCTACTGCGTGGCTGTGGCGGGCGGGGCAGGCACCACACGCGCACGGGGACTGATCAGCATTGGCTTAGGGCTGTTGGCTGTGGCTTGGGCGGCGGACTTCTGGTGGGGCACCGAGGCTGCTGGAGGGCTGGGACAGCGTGTGGTTATTGCCGGGCCGGGCATCGAGAGTGCGGGCGGTTCGCCCTTGGCGGTGAGCGGTAGGGAGTGGGTGATGGCGCTGGTGCAGCTGGTCGGCCTGCTAGCCCTTGCCGTCGGCCTAGCGCTGCTACCGGGGGGGACGAGGCGCAGATCGCGGGCGGCCCAGACGACATTGGCAGTTGCGGTCGCCGTTCTGTTGTTTGGTGTGGTGGCGGTGCCTGTCGCCGTCGGCAGCGGCCAGGTCGCCGAAATGTGGCGCACGGCCTGGCCCATGGTCCTTGTGGCCTTGGCTGCCTTCGGCGCCGCCGTGGTTTCGATGCGGTACGCCGACCGTTGTTGGCTGGTGCCGGCAGGGGCGGTCCTGCTCGAGGTATGGGCGGCGCTGTCTCTATACGCATCCATCAACGAGTGGGTCACCTGGTCGTCCTTCTGGCCCTCGACAAGCGCCGGGGCTGGGATCGTCAGCACGTCTGCCGCCGGGGGAAGCCTGAGTGGTGTCGATGTCGCGGCTGGGGTGGCCGCAGCCTGCGCCCTGGGAGGAGCGGCGCTGTTGGCTGGCGGAGCCGTCCGGCCGGGTTGGGGACGCCGGGCTGCCTGACCCTGCCAGTGGACTACAGCAGATGGCAACACCAGGACACAGTGATATCTATCGCTATATAAGCTCTTGATCCTCTCCGTGGTCGCCCCATAGCTTTGGGTGATCAGTCGACCATCCACGGGGGACAGGGCGACACGGGACGGTGTCCCCAACGGCGAAAATCGCTCAGCGGGTCACACGCATCCACCTCTCCCCCACGCGACGGTTGCGCGTACAGCTATCCCTGGGGAGGCGGTAGATGACCAGAAACACGCATCGTGGTGGAAGCCTACGGAGACGGCTCGCGGCGGGCCTGGTCCTGCTTGTCGCGGCGAGTGGTTTGTCGGTGGTGTCGACCCAGACACCTGCCCTCGCTGCGAGTACCGGGTCGATCGCGATCGGCATCTACGACTACGACGAGTCGGACAAACGGGTTCTCCAAGTCACCGGCACGGCCAACGGCGCAAGCGTCGCTGCCGTCACGTACCGAGTGGGCGCTAGCGGGGCGAACATTGACAATCAGCGCTGGACGATGGAGCTGGAAGTCATCGTCGACATGGACGTCACTCCCGTCTACACGATCCGCAACGTGCAGACAGGAAAGTGTCTGACGAAGGCCAGCTCAAACGTCAACAACGCCGCTGTCACCATCCAACCTTGCGCCGACACGATCCACCAGATGTGGACCGTTCCGTTGTACGGAGCGTGGCAGGGGGTGGAGATCATGAGCATGGCCGACTACCGCTGTCTGGACCTCGCGGGGGGCTCCGCCACTAGCGGCGCATTGGTCCGGGTCAGCAACTGCAATGACGGTTGGTACCAACGGTGGAAGCAGCGCTACGGGTCCTACAACTGCGATCGATACAGCAATCAGCGCTTCCTCACCGGCCTGTGTGTCAACACAGGCTCACCACCCATGTACGGGCTGTTCGGGACCTTCCGTAACCAGCCGATTTCCTTCGGAGCGGACGCAGCCACGCTACCGAACACCCTCGTCAATTTCATCGAGCTCCGAAGTATCAACGCGCAGCTGGCAGACAGCGCGGTGGACGGCGTCGAGTTCGGCCTCCACGCCTCCTACAACGCGGAGGCGGGCCAGCAGGAGTACTTCCCATACTGGGTGGAGTGGGGCGAGGAAACCGAGGAGTACCACGGCATCAGCGGCACACCCAACGGGGGCGATGCCGACGGCCGATTGCACCACTACCTGCTCCTCGCCAACAGCAACCAGACCGAGTGGGACGTGCTCTACGACTACAACGTCGTGGGCACCACCCGACTCCAAGAGGGAGCTCGGTTCCGGAGCGCGTACGCGATAACCTCGGTGGTCTACCCGAATGTCGTCACCACCGCAGAACCCTTCGAGAATCGGCTGCAGCTATGGGATGCCAGCGGGGTGTGGCGACGCCCATTCCTCGCGGAGACCAGCCGATCCGAGCCAAAGTCCTGCCATGCGCTACCGACGGACGAGGACATGCTGTGGGACGAGTTCAACCTTCCCCCGTGGTGCATGACCACCGAGCTCGGCACGGTCGCCGGTGCCAGTGGCACTGAGGTGCAGTACCTGCGTGTCGGCAAGCCGAACTCCCTCTTCATGGCGTCGGCTGCTCCAGAAGCCCGCATCGGTAGCACCACCACTGTGGTCAACGGCGTCGACCAGAGCGACCTGCGGGCCTGCCTGGACGCACAAACCGACCCATGCCTCGACACCGTGCCGGGGCTGCGGGAGTGCGTCGCCGCCCGCAAGGTTTGCAACACCACGACGGCCATGACGCCAGCACCTCGACGAAGCGCCACCATGACGTCCCAGCACGCCCGCGATGTTGCCAAGAGACTGCTGACCACCAAGACGGCCCAACCGACTATCACCGACAGCCGCGTCGAGACGACGACCATAGGCAAGCTGAACGAGCGGCTGCGTACGAGGATCACCACGCCCGCCGTCACCGACGCCACTCCGGTCAGCATCGTCACCGGGCGTGGCACCGTCCCGGGCCTCAGCAACCAGGACCACACCTACCAGAGCTACACGCTGGTCCTCGACGCTACTACCAGGAGCCTCGTCTACGCGTGCCTCGGCCGACAGTGCCCCGTCAACGACGGACAGGAGTCCCGATGAGAGCGATCAGAGCGGCAGTCGCCACCACCATCGGTCTGGCGCTGATGCTGACGCCACCAACGGCAGCCCAAGCCGATTCGACTGATCATCCGGCCGACGCGCAGACATCCGTCGAGCGCGGCGTCATCCGGTCCACCGCAGAATATGTGCCGGGCCGAACTGCCGCCACAGTCCCACCGTCCATGCTCGGACCTGACTTGACTCCCCAACACGGGGAGCAGGCCGCAAACAGTATGGCCACCCCCGAGGACGAGGCATTCAAGGCAGAATGCGAATCCCAGGACGCAGCCCTCGACGAGGCGGGATGGTTCCGCGATCGCTACTCGCAGTGCGCACGCCGCAACTGGATCATCACGATATTCGTCAATAACGTGCCGACCGGCACCGTCACCTCCGAGATCACTATGCTCGGATTTGGAAGCAACGGAAACCGGGAAGTTCGCTACGTCGTCTTCGTAGACGACATCCGCAAGACCAACGCGCCCACTCTGGTCCTGGACACCATGTTCATCCGGGTTAGCTTCCTTGGCTGCAATGCGGCACTGGTAGCCTGCCCCACGATACCGAGCCGCGACGCCGCAGTGGCCGCCTGGCGCCTGCAAGAGGACTGGTCGATAACTTTCGCCTCGCCAGACATCAGCGGCGGGGGTCCGCAGATCGTGCCACAAACCCTGCACCTCAACCTGTACGCACACAGTCCCGCGCAGCCGGAGTTCAGCTGGTCTCCCTCAATCGACACGAGCGTCTCTCGAACGCGCTACGACTCGGCCGACTACGTAGGCGCCAGCAGGGGCGCCGTGTTCACCGACTACCGGCTAGTCTTCGAGGTCGACGTTAACGATCCCACCCAGGACGAAAGTGCCCTTCACATTCTTCAAGCCCAAGAACACCCGATGTTGACATTTCCCAGCTGGGTGGGTAAGACCGTTCCAGGCAAGACAACGCCATTGACCCGGATGCACAATAAGGCAAACAACGACGCCAATCGCAACAAGTCAGTCGCGATGTGCAAAAGCATCTGGGGTGAGTACGACGGCCTGATACAAAACTGCGATGAATATCCTTTCGCAAGCACGTACGAAGGATCGTACACTGGCGCTCCGACATCGGCAGACCTCCAACGCTACTCGGTGCGCGTCATCGATGCAGCCGACAACCAACACGTAGGACGTGACCTGCTAGAAAACGGTTTCTACAAAGCAAACCGGGTCCTTAACGGAGACCAATTCTTCGTCAAAGTAAACACCTAGGACTAGCCGCCGGTGGAACGGCGCCTACCGGCGCCGTTCCACCGGCCACAACTGAATCCGGTAGCGCTCCGCCGTCTCGGGATCGAGCCGCTTCAGTTCGACAAGAGCTGAGGCGAACTCCTCATCGGATCCTGCCCGTGCAGTCTCATAACGATCAAGCGCCTCGTTGTGATTGTATGCGGCCACGCGTACCCCGTACCGACCCGTTCCCGATGGAAGTTCAACACCCAACCGCATCGAAGAGTCGAGCGACTCATCGATGTGCCACCTGCCATCCGGAAACTCGATGACGCCCTCCCACGCGAAGTCGAATGGACCCTGATCCCGCAGGAGCACCGGCATCCGTGACCACATCTCCACCGACACGAGTGCGTTACTGACCTCTGTCGCGCCCCGCACCCCGACCACAGTCGACGCGAACCCTATCCCGTCAGCAAAAGCGAGTCGCCCTGCGGTCGCAAGATCCTGCAGCTCAGCGCTACTTGAGCGAAGACAAAACACCCCGTGCGACGGAACAACGACCGCGTCCACGCGGGAAAGGAGAACCGGCATCTCTAGATTATGCTCTAACAGGACCGCCCTGTTGAACGGCGTCCTAGCGATCTAACCTAGTAGGTCCAACTGCGGGAGAAATACATCGCCGCGGGTCAAAGGAAGACGTCCAACACGGCCCTCCCGCGCAAGGCCCATCGGGTTCTGCCTCTGCCAGCGAGCCCGCGATCGGTTGATCAGGTACAAGCGAGTTCACGATGACCGGGTTCCTGTACCACGCAGGGCCGCCCCTCGGCCGGGGTTCACCGCCCTCGCCCTTCCAGGGCCGTCCACCTTCCCCTGGTTCGCTGCTGACTGTAGTTGAGGCGTGACGTGAATGTGATCCTCATGTTTGACTGTCGGGTATGCGAGCGGGGCAGGCGCGGCTGGCGATCGATTGTGGAAGCGCCACGACGACCGCGGTCCTGGCCTGGCCGGACGGGTCATGGTCGCCGCTGCTGTTCGACGGCGAACCCGGACTGCCCAGCGCCGTGCTGATGGCTGGCGATGGGTCGGTGGTGACGGGGCAGCGGGCGTGGCAGGCGGCCCCCGCCGATCCGCAGCGGTTCATACCCAGGCCCCGGCGTCCCGCCGACGAGCAGGTGAGCGTGGCCGACGTGCAGGTCGCACCCGCGGACCTGGTGGCGGCAACCCTTCGGCGAGTCATGGATGAGGCCCGCGCCGTGGCCGGCGGGCCGGTGGAGGATGTGCGGCTGGTGGTGCCGGCGGGGTGGGGGCCGCGGCGGCGGACGTGGTTGCGGCAGGCTGCCCACCGCGCCGGTCTGGCGCAGCCACGGTTGGTGGAGGCGCCGGTGGCGGTGGCCTCGGATGCCCTCGCCTCGGGTGTGCAGCTGCCGGTGGGGTCGGTGGTGGTGGTGTGTGACCTGGGCGCCGGGGTGGAGGTGAGTGTGCTGCGGCGCGGCCCGGCAGGGTTCGAGGTCCTGTCGACCCTCGCCGACCCCGACGCCGCCGGTGACGCCATCGACGCCGCGTTGACCGCCGCCCTGTTCCCCGACGGGGTGCCGGTGGGGGATGGGTGGGCGTTGGCGGCGAGCTTCCGCACGGCGAAACACGCCCTGGCGGGGCATGCGGCGGTGGCGGTGCCGGTGCCCTCCGGACCGGCGGTGGTGCTCAACCACACGGTGGTGGAGCAGGCCGCCCGCCCGGTCCTGGTGCGGGCGGCGGGCCTGGTGCGCGACGCGGTCGACGCCGCCGAAGTCGACCCGACCACGATCGCCGCCCTGTGGTGCGTCGGAGGGACCGCGCAGATGCCGCTGGTCGCCGACGTGATGACTGCGGAGACCGCTTTGCAGCCGCTGCTGGTGCCGGATCCGTTGGTGGCCGCGGCCCGCGGCGCGGCCGACGCCGGCGGCCGTGACACCGAGCAGGCGGCGGTGGTGGGGGAGCCGGTGCCGTCGGTGTGGCGGGCGGTGGCGATCGGGGTGCCGGGGTTCGCGTCGCTGGCGTTGGTGTCGCACGCGCTGTTCACGCCGACGTGGCATGGCGGGCTCATGCGGGAGTGGGCGTTCATGAACTGGGGTGAGGTGGCGATGGCGTCGGTGTTCGCCGTGATCGCCTGTCTGGCCGCCGGCACCGTGCTGGGTTCCACGTTGGCTGCCCGCACCGACTCCGGGGTGCCGTTGTCGGCGGGGGCGCAGGTCGCCACCGGCATCCTCACCTCCGCCTGGCTCGGAGTCGCCGTGGTCGGCATGTACGCGGTGGTGGGTTCCCAGTACATAGGCACCGAGTTGGGGGCGTTCCTGCGCTGGACGCTGGTGCCGGTGGTGCCGATGCTGGTGGTCGCGATGGTGCTGGCGCTGATCGCGTTCCGCCAGTGGCGCACCCCAAAGGGCGGCTGGTCGGACTTCCTCGCCTTCCCCGTGACCTCGGTGGTGAACCGCCCCGGATCTTGTAGAGACTTTGATGTTCCCCGGGTTTCTCGGAGCCGTGTTGGTTGGCGTCAGGCTGCGGATAGGGCGATCGGGTGGAGCTTCTCATACTCGATCGGGGTGAGCATGCCCAGTGAGCTATGGCGGCGTTGTCGGTT